>NZ_JBYCKY010000266.1:0-22957 GCF_057473605.1 Mycobacterium sp. TH-M82
GTGCGCGCCGCGTTTCGAGCGGGTGCGCGACGCGTTCGAGCAGAACTTCGTGTTGCGCAACGAACTCGGTGCCGCCGTCGCGGCCTGGGTGGACGACGAACTCGTCGTCCACCTGTGGGGCGGTTCGGCGGATGCGGCCGGTACCCGGCCTTGGCGACAAGACACGCTGGCCACGGTCTTGTCCACGACCAAAGGCCTGACCAGCACGTGTGTGCACCAACTCGTTGAGCGCGGCGTGCTCGACCTGGACGCGCCGGTAGCCCGGTACTGGCCGGAGTTCGCATCTGCCGGCAAGAAGAACATCACCCTCGCGATGGTGCTCAGCCATCGCTCCGGCGCGATCGGACCGCGCGATCGGATGCCGTGGCGCGACGTTACCGACTGGGACCTGGTCTGTGAACGGCTGGCCGCCGCCGAACCATGGTGGGAGCCCGGCACCGCACAGGGCTACCACATGACCACCTACGGATTCATCGTCGGCGAGGTGGTCCGTCGCGTCACCGGTGCCACCATCGGCCAATACCTGCGCGCCGAGGTTGCCGATCCGCTCGGCGTGGACGTTTACATCGGTGTGCCGGTCGCCGACCAACGACGCCGCTGCGCCGACCTGGTGGACAAACCGACCATCCGGGAGATGCTGGCCTCCGTCGACGCACCGGAATACCCGACCACACTCGCCGAGCACCCGAAAGCCGGATTGGCCGTCTCGATGGGATTCGCTCCGGACGACGAAGTCGGCACCAACAACCTGGAGCAGTGGCGAGAACTCGAGTTCCCCGGCACCAACGCCCAGGTGTCGGCACTCGGACTGGCAACCTTCTATAACGCCCTGGCCCAGGAGAAGTTACTCAGCCGCGCCCACATGGAACGAATCCGGGTGTCGCAGGGCGGCTTTGAGGCCGATCTGGTGCTCGGCCCCCGCGTCGCCGACCACGGCTGGGGCCTGGGTTACATGCTCAACCAGCGCTGCGTGAACGGGCCCAACCCGCAGATCTTCGGACACGGCGGCCTGGGTGGCTCCTTCGGTTTCGTCGACCTCGAACACCGGATCGGCTACGCGTATGTGATGAATCGGTTCGACCCGACCAAGGCCAACGCCGACCCGCGCAGTGTTGCCCTGTCCGACGAGGTCTACGCGGCGTTAGGAGTAATCCGACGCTGACTCAGCGCTGACACGCCGGCCACCAGAACACGTTGCGTCCCGGGCAATCACCTCGGCCGTCGGTGTATCTGGTGGAACAGGATGTGGCCCTCGGGCATGTCAGGACGGCTCGCCGGGTACCGGCGGGGCCTGGCCGGTGCGTTCGTACTCGTCGAGAATATCGATACGTCGTTGGTGGCGTTCGGCTTTCGACCATGGCGTGTTCAGGAACGAGTCGACGATGGCGAGCGCCTCGGGAACGGTCTGCATGCGCCCGCCGATGCCGATCAGTTGCGCGTTGTTGTGTTCGCGGGCCAGTGCCGCGGATTCGGTGCTCCAGGCCAGCGCGCAGCGGACACCGGGCACCTTGTTGGCGGCGATCTGCTCACCGTTGCCGGAACCGCCGATGACGATGCCGAGGCTGTCCGGGTCGGCGACGGTGCGGGCCGCGGCCGCGATGCAGAACGCCGGGTAGTCGTCGTCGGCGTCGTAGTGGTATGCCCCGCAGTCGACCGGCCGGTGCCCGGCTTTGGTCAGATGGTCGATGACATGCTGCTTGAGTTCGTAGCCTGCGTGATCTGAACCCAGGTAGACGCGCATGCGGTCATTGTGTCAGAGCTGGCTAGTCGAATTCGGGCGCCTCGGTGCGGGTGCGCTTGAGCTCGAAGAAGTGCGGGTAGGACGCGAACGTCACCGACGCGTCCCACAGCTTTCCGGCCTGCTCACCACGGGGAATGCGCGACAGCACCGGCCCGAAGAACGCCACCCCGTTGACGTGGATGGTGGGGGTGCCGACGTCCTTGCCGACCGCGTCCATCCCGGCATGGTGGCTTTTGCGCAGCGCCTCGTCGTAGACGTCGGTGGTGGCCGCATCGGCCAGCTCGGCGGGCAGCCCCAGCTCGGCCAGCGATTCCTTGATGACGTCGGGAAAGTCCTTGTTGTTCTCGTTGTGGATGCGGGTGCCCATCGCCGCATACAGCGGGCCGAGCACCTTCGCGCCACGAGCCTGTTCGGCGGCGATCGCGACCCGAACCGGCCCCATTGCCTTCTTCAGCCCCTCGCGCTGGTCGTCGGAGAGCTCGGAGACGTCGTAGGGGTTGGGGCCCTCGTTGAGGATCGCCAGGCTCATCACGTGGAAGTCGACCTCGATGTTGCGGACCTTCTCCACTTCCAGGATCCAGCGCGAGGTGATCCAGCACCACGGGCACAGCGGGTCGAACCAGAAATCGGCTTTGGATTTGCCGGGCATGGGACAGTCCTCTCGGTGGGCGGTCGAACTCCGTCAAGCACAACTATGCCCGTGAGACCGCTGTTCCCGCCCGCCGAGAAACCGAACAGTTCGACGCACTCTACTGTTGACGGGCGTGGCACTTCCCAACCTCACCCACGACCAGGCCGCCGAACGTGCCGGGCTGGTCACCGTCGACAACTACCGGATCGTGCTGGACCTCACCGACGGCGCCAGCCAACCCGGCAACCGCACCTTCCGCTCCACCACGACGCTGACTTTCGACGCACTGCCCGGCGCCGACACCGTCCTCGACATCGCCGCGGCCGCCGTGCGCAGCGCCAGCCTCAACGGCCGCGCCATCGACGTCTCCGGCTACGACGAATCAACCGGCATTGCACTGCGCGGGCTCGCCGAGCACAACGTCGTCGAGGTCGATGCCCACTGCCGCTACTCCAACACCGGCGAAGGCCTGCACCGGTTCGTCGACCCGGTCGACGACGAAGTGTATGTGTACTCGCAGTTTGAAACCGCCGATGCCAAGCGGATGTTCGCCTGCTTCGATCAACCCGACCTCAAGGCCACCTTCGACATCACCGTCATCGCGCCGGTACACTGGCAGGTGATCTCCAACGGCGCGACCGCGGGCGTCGATGACGGTGTGCACAGGTTTGCCACCACCCCGCGGATCAGCACCTACCTGGTGGCCCTGATCGCCGGGCCGTATGCGCACTGGGACGATAGCTACCGCGACGAGCACGGTGAGATCCCACTGAGGTTGTTCTGCCGCTCGTCGCTGGCCGAGTTCATGGACGCCGAACGGTTGTTCGCCGAAACCAAACAGGGATTCAGCTTCTACCACAAGCACTTCGGCACGCCGTACGTGTTCGGCAAGTATGACCAGCTGTTCGTACCGGAGTTCAACGCCGGCGCAATGGAAAATGCCGGCGCAGTGACGTTCCTGGAGGACTATGTCTTCCGCAGCAAGGTCACCCGGGCATCATATGAGCGGCGCACCGAGACGGTGCTGCACGAGATGGCGCACATGTGGTTCGGCGACCTTGTCACCATGCGCTGGTGGGACGACCTGTGGCTCAACGAGTCGTTCGCGACGTTCGCATCGGTGCTGTGCCAAAGTCAGGCCACCGAATACACCCAGGCGTGGACCACGTTCGCCAACACGGAGAAGTCGTGGGCCTACCGGCAGGACCAGCTGCCGTCGACGCATCCGATCGCTGCCGACATTCCCGACCTGGCCGCCGTCGAGGTCAACTTCGACGGCATCACCTATGCCAAAGGCGCGTCCGTACTCAAGCAGCTCGTCGCCTACGTCGGGCTGGAGCATTTCCTGGCCGGACTGCGGGACTACTTCACCGCGCACGCCTTCGACAACGCCACCTTCGACGACCTGCTGGCGGCGCTGGAGAAGGCGTCCGGGCGTGACCTTTCAGGCTGGGGCCAGCAGTGGCTCAAGACGACCGGCCTCAACACACTGCGCCCCGACTTCGACGTCGACGCCGAAGGAAACTTCACCCGCTTCGCGGTCACCCAGAGCGGCGCCGCGCCGGGTGCCGACGAGACGCGGGTGCACCGACTGGCTATCGGAATCTACGACGATCGGGCCGGCCGGCTGGTGCGGACGCACCGCGAGGAGCTCGACGTCGACGGCCCCAGCACGGATGTGCCTGGCCTGGTGGGGGTTTCGCGTGGCAAGCTGATCCTGGTCAACGACGACGACCTGACCTATTGTTCGCTGCGGCTGGATCCGGAGTCGCTGACCACAGCGCTGGAGCGCATCGCCGACATCGCCGACCCGCTGCCGCGCACCCTGGTGTGGTCGGCGGCCTGGGAGATGACCCGCGAAGCCGAGCTGCGGGCCCGCGACTTCGTGGCGCTGGTGTCCGGCGGTGTCCAGAGCGAAACCGAGGTCGGGGTGGCGCAGCGGCTGCTGCTGCAGGCGCAGACCGCGCTGGATTCCTACGCCGAGCCCAGTTGGGCCGCCAAGCACGGCTGGCCGGTCTTCGCCGACCGGCTGCTGGAGTTAGCCCGCGGTAGCGCGGCCGGCTCGGATCATCAGCTGGCCTCCGTCAACGCGCTATGTACATCGGTGCTGGCCGCACGGCATACCGACGTGTTGTCGGCGCTGCTCGACGGTGACCCAGCTGCCCAGGGTCTGGCCGGGTTGACGGTGGACACCGAGCTGCGCTGGCGCATCGTCACCGCGCTGGCCAGAGCCGGCGTGGTCGACGCCGCCGGGCCGGACACGCCGTTCATCGACGCCGAGATCCAACGCGACCCGACGGCGGCCGGCAAGCGGCACGGGGCGCAGGCCGCGGCGGCGCGACCGCAGCCCGTGGTCAAGGAGCAAGCTTGGCAGCAGGTGACCGAAGACGACACGCTGGCCAACGTCACGGCACGGTCGATCATCGCCGGGATCGTCCAACCCGGCCAGGCTGAGCTGCTGAACCCTTTTACCGCACCCTATTTCGCAACGGTCCCCGAGGTGTGGCAGCGACGGTCCAGCGAGGTCGCCCAGACGGTCGTCGTCGGCCTGTACCCGACGTGGGACATCAGCCAGGGCGGTCTGGACACCGCCGACGCGTTCCTGGCCGACGCCGAGCTGCCGTCGGCGCTGCGGCGGCTGGTCATGGAAGGCCGGGCGGGCATCCAGCGCTCATTGCGCGCCCGCGCCTTCGACTCCGACGTCGGCGAGTAGCACCGCTACCCCGGCGAGATGGCGGCGCTGAGCACCCGCACGGCGCTGAGCAGCCCGTCGATCAGGTTGCCCTCGGCGAACGCCGACGCCGCCGCCGCGACGCCCAGCGGGGCGGCCGACTCCCCGCCACGGCCACGCAGCCCGGAGCCGTAGACCACCTCGATGGCCCGCTGGTCGGGTGAGACGGCAGTCAGCACAGCCTCATTCGGCGAGGGCACCTTCGCCAGGATTTCGCGGGCCCGCGCGGCGGTGTCGTCACCCAGGTCGCCGATGTAGACGGCGAACATCGCCTTCGATGCCCGCGACGCGTTGGTCAGGGCATCGTCGAGAGTCGCCAGGTCTTTGATCGGGAACGGGTCGTGCACCGACAACTCGCCGGGCTCGGTGACCCCGGAAATCCGTCCACTGCCGGTGACCGCCGAGCCGAGCGGCAGCTCCGCTGGCTCGACCAATGCGGTCTCAGCGATCTCAGCGACCTCACCATTTGCCACTGGCGCCACCTCCCACACTGAAATCAGCTTGACTGGAGATCGCCTCGTCGGTGGCGGCCCACAGGATCGGCGGATGCGTCTGCACCCACGAGTCGGACATCTTGTAGGTTGCCGGGTGAGCTCCCCTGTGCGACCAGATTCGCGCCGCCAGCACTGCGACCAGCAGCAGCGGAATGGGCACTATGTAGTACAGGAAGCTCTCCGTCATGCTCACGACGCAAACCGTATCCCACTGCTCAGGCGGCGCCTTCGCCGAGGTAGGCGACCCAGGCCGGGTCCAGTTCCTTGATCACCGCCAGCAGTCGCCAGTGCTGGCCCTTCGGCGGTGTGGGCGCCAGGCGCAACGTCCAGCCGAGTTCGTCCAACAGCCGATCGGCCTTTTGGTGATTGCAGGTCGAGCAGGCGGCCACGCAGTTCTCCCAGGAGTGGTCGCCGCCACGGCTGCGCGGCACCACGTGGTCGACGGTGTCGGCCCTGGCGCCGCAGTAGGCACAGCAGAACCGGTCACGGTGCATCAGCGCGGCACGGCTCAGCGGGGTGCGGGCGCGGTAGGGCACCCGGACGAACGACCGCAGCCGGATCACCGACGGCACCACGATCGCCCTGGTCGCGGAGTGGATGACCGGCGCGGACGGGTCGTCGTGCACCATGTCGGCCTTGCCGCAGACCAGCATGACGACGGCGCGCCGCATCGGCAGCGCGGTCAGCGGCTCGTAGGTGGAGTTCAGCAGCAGCACCCGCCGGCGATTCCACATCGAACCGCCGCCGCGCAGCGAGTCACCGGCAACGCTGAGAACGCTGTGCAGGCGTGGACCGGCCACACCGGAGCTGTGGTGGCCCCGGCGTTTCATCGGCGGTTTTCGCTCTGCGCCATTGATCCTCCGCGGAACAGTTCACCATGAATCTCACCATGAATCGTCGCCGGTCGCAGACTAATTTGCGGTGTGTCCGCTGGTCAATGCCCCACGATGGGTCGCGATGGAACCGCCGGAGCACCAGCCGTCTTACCACGGCGGTGTGGACACCAACGCGGTTCGTCGGCCGCGCCGGTAACCGTCGGATTGACCGATAACATCAGCGTGCTACCGCAACCACCGCTGCAGGTAATCCCGATGCCCCGCGGAGAGGCGCACCAGCCGTTGCCCGTCGATGTCGAACGCCGCCAGCTGGGTGTCGGCGATCACCGCCGGCCTCGACTCCGGGGCGGCGCTGACCGAGCGCACCTCGTAGCCCAGGGTGAAATCCACCGCGCGAAGCCGCTGCACCCAGATGGTCACCTGCAGCGGCGAATCGGCCAGCCGCAGCTGCCCCTTGTAGGCGACGCGGACCTCGGCGATCAGCAGGCCGGTGGTGATGATTCCGGCGCCGAACGCGGGCGCCAGGAACGGCACCCGGGCCTCTTCCAGAACGGTGACCATGGTCGCGTGGTTGACATGGGAATACATGTCGATGTCCGACCAGCGCACCGGCACCGACGCGACGAACCCGGCGGCGGCCTTCACGCCGGGGATCCGCGGCCGCTGGCTCGCATCATGCTGCGAATCTGCCGCGCCGCCACCGACAATGCGGCAAGGTCCCGCGCACCTGACTCATAGATCTGGGTCAGCGTCCGGCGGGCCCGTTCCATCCGCGACCCATTGGTGTGCTCCCATTCCGCGATCTTCTGCATGCCGTCTTCGTCGGGCTCACCGACCGCGAGCACATCAAGACACAGCGACCGCACTGAGTTGTAGATGTCGTCGCGAATCGCCAACCGGGCCAACGAGTGCCAACGGTCATCTCGGGGCAGTTCGGCAACCGCGGTCAGCAGCCCGTCGATACCGAGCCGGTTCATCAGGGCGAAGTAGGTGTCAGCCACCTCGGTGGCATCGTGGTCGGCGATGTCGGCGATGTCGATGACGTCCAGCAGGCTGAAACGGTAGAGGCCGCTGGCGATGCTGACGGCAAGGTCGTGCGGGACGTGCTGCGCGGTGAACTCACCGACATGCTTGGCGAGGATGGCCTCGTCGTCACCGCGCAGCCATTCCGGCATTCGTGGGGTCAGTGCTTTGACTTTGGCGGCGAATCGGTTGATCTCGGCGCCGACGGCCAACGGCTGCGGACGGTAGTTCAGCAGCCAGCGCCCGGCCCGGTCGATGAGCCGCCGCAGATCCAACGTCATCCGATCGGTCACCGTGACCGACAATCCGTCGTGTAGGCCGGCGGCCCGGATCGCCCGCCACACCTCGCCCACCGCGAAGATGGCGTCGGTCGCGACATAAGCGCGCACCGCGTCGACCGGGCTGACGCCCACATCCTCGGTGATGCGGTAGGCGTAGGTGATCCCGGCGGTGTCCACCACGTCGTTGATCAACATGGTGGTGACGATCTCTCGCCTCAGTTGATGCGAGCGGATCTCTGGCTCGAAGCGCTCGGCCAGTGCGGCCGGGAAGTAACGCGGCAACCGGGCGGCGAACACATCCTGCTCCGGTAGGTCGGTGGCGAGCACTTCCGCCTTGAGGGTCAACTTGACGTGCGCCATCAGCGTCGCCAACTCCGGTGAGGTCAGCCCGAACCCGGCCTCGGCGCGGCGGCGGATCTCCTTCTCCGACGGCAACGCCTCGAGTTCGCGGTTGAGGTCGCGGTCGATCACCAGGTGCCTGATCTGCTCGGCGTGCACGGGCAGCAGACTCACCGCGTTGGCCCGGCTGGTGCCCAGCAGGTCGTTCTGGTCGGCGTTGTCGGCAAGCACCAACTCGCCCACTTCGTCGGTCATCGACAACAGCAGCCGGGCGCGGTCGGCTGGGTCGACTTTGCCGGCGGTGACCAGGGCATCGATCAGAATCTTGATGTTGACCTCATGGTCGGAGCAGTCCACGCCGGCCGAGTTGTCCAGCGCGTCGGTGTTGATCCGACCACCGCACAGGTCGAACTCGACGCGGCCCAGCGCAGTGACGCCGAGGTTGCCGCCCTCACCGATCACCTTGGCCCGCACCTGGTTCCCATTGATCCGCACCTGATCGTTGGCGCGGTCGCCGACGTCAGCGTCGGATTCGGCCTCCGCTTTGACATAGGTGCCCACGCCGCCGTTGAGCAGCAGATCGACCGGGGCTCGCAGGATCGCCCGAATCAGGTTGGGCGGTGACATCTCGGTGACATTGGTGGCATTGTCCCCACTGCCATCGATACCCAGCACCGCCCGGACCTGCCGGCTGACCGGCACAGTCTTCTGGTCCCTGCGATACACCCCGCCACCCTCGCTGATCAACGACTTGTCGTAGTCGTCCCAGCTGGACCGCGGCAGGTCGAACATCCGCCGGCGTTCCGCGAAGCTGGCCGCGGGATCCGGATCCGGGTCGAGGAAGATGTGTCGATGGTCGAAAGCGGCCAGCAACCGGATGTGCTTGCTGCGCAGCATTGCGTTGCCGAAGACGTCCCCGCTCATGTCGCCGATGCCGACCACGGTGAAGTCTTGCGCCTGGGTGTTCACACCCATCTCCCGGAAATGCCGCTTGACCGACTCCCAGGTTCCCTTGGCGGTGATGCCCATCTCCTTGTGGTCGTAGCCGACCGATCCACCGGACGCGAAAGCGTCGCCCAGCCAGAACCCGTAGGACTTGGCGACCTCGTTGGCGATGTCGGAGAACGTGGCGGTGCCCTTGTCGGCAGCCACCACCAGGTAGGCGTCGTCGCCGTCGCGCCGGATCACCTCGGGCGGCGGGTTGACCCGGCCGGTGAGGTGCTCGACGTTGTCGGTGACGTCGAGCAGGCCGCAGATCAGCAGTTTGTAGCAGGCGATGCCCTCGTTCCGGGTGGCTTCGCGGTCGGCAGCCCGGTCGCCGGTGGGTAGTGGCGGCTGCTTGACGACGAACCCGCCCTTGGCGCCGACCGGCACGATGACGGCGTTTTTCACCTCCTGAGCCTTCACCAGGCCCAGGATCTCGGTGCGGTAGTCTTCCCGCCGGTCGGACCAGCGCAGTCCACCGCGGGAGACGTACCCGAACCGCAGGTGCAGCCCCTCGACGCGCGGCGAATACACAAAGATCTCGAACTTGGGCCGCGGCAGCGGCAGTTCGTCGACCAGCTGCGCGTCGAGCTTCAGCGCCAACACATTCTGGCTGCGGGCCGAGCCCTGCCGGGTGACAAAATAATTGGTACGCAACGTGGCCTGAATCAGTGAGGCGAAGGCGCGCAGCACGCGATCGGTGTCCAGGCTCACCACCGCGTCGATGTCGGCGGCGACCGCAGCGGCGGCCGCTTGCGCGTCAGCGCCTCTCGTCGCCTGGGACGGGTCGAAGAGTGCTTCGAACAAAGTCACCAGCGACCTTGCGGTGCTTGGATGTTCGTTGAGCACCGAGGCGATGTGGGCCTGGCTGTAGGGGAACCGCGCCTGCCGCAGATATTTGGCGTAGCCGCGCAACACCACCACCTGCTGCCAGGCCAACCCGGCGCGCAGCACCAGCTCGTTGAACCGGTCGATCTCGGCTCGGCCCTGCCAGATCGCGGTGACGGCGTCGGCGAACCGCTGTTCGGCTTGTTGTCGCTCCGCCCCCGCCCGAGACAGCTTGACGGTCGGGTGCAGGGAGAGTTTGAACTTGTAGATCCAGACGTTGAGACCGTCGGCTCGGGTGACGGTGAACGGCCGCTCCTCGAGCACCACCACCCCCATGCACTGCAGCATCGGAAGCAGCTGGCTCAGCGAGGCATCGTGGCCACCCAGAAACCAGGCCAACTGGGCGATCTCCTCGTCGCCGTCACCACTGTCTTCGGTGAAGACCAGCTTGACCGAATCGTCGGTCAGCTCTTCGATGACGGCGATGTCGCGGATAGCCTCAGCCGGGGTGGCCGCCTGCTGGTAGATCTCGGAGAAGGCTGCCGCATAGTGCTCGGCCACGGCGGGACTGATCGCGCCGTCTGCGGCCGCACCGAGCAGCCGGTCGGCCCAGGTTCGGGTGGCTTCGCTCAGTCGCGCCTGGATCCGTGCCCGGTTGGCCTCGGAGGTGTCGACCGTCCGCACACCCTCGTCGTCGGACAGCCGGACCATGAAATGCACTAGCGCCCAAGGTGCTTCGCTGACACGCGCGGTGTACTCCAGGTTCACCCCGCCGAACTCGGATATCAGGATTTTCGCCATCTGCAGCCGGACGGGGGTGGTGTAGCGGTCGCGAGGCAGGTAGACGAGGCACGACACGAAGCGGCCGGTGCGATCGCCGCGCAAGAACAACAGCGCCCCACGCTGCGATCCCAGCTCCGACACGGCCATCGCCATGGTCAACAGCTGCTCGGCGTCTATCGCGAAAAGTTCCGAGCGGGGAACGTTCTGGATGATGTCGAGCAACAGCTGGCCGGGGTGGCTGGGCTCACGATCGGCCAGCGCCAATGCCTGGCGGACTGTGCGCGAGATAACCGGGATCTCAAAGACATTGGCATTCATTGCGGCAGCGGTGAACAGCCCCACGAAACGGTGCGCGATAACACTGTCTCCGGTATCCTCCCGGATGACCACGACATAGGTCTGTGCACTCAAACGCATGTAGCTGGGTACGGTGGCTTGAGTCAGCGTCAGCAGTTTGTCGCCGGTGAGTCGAGGGCGGTATGACGTGCGCACCCGTAGCACGCCCAGTCGGGTCGATTCATCCACCAGCACCTGTCCGTCGCGCACCCGGCCGCGCTGATAGCCCAGCAGGACGAAATGGCCGTCGGCCAGCCAACGCAATAGCGCGGCGACGTCTTCGTTGTCCGGCGCGGTGAAGTGCCCGCCGCGGTCGGCTTCGACGTCGGCAGCCAGTGCGCCCAAGGCCGTGGCCATGGCCGTGGAATCGGTTGCGACCTGGCGGACGTCGGCCATCACGTCGGGCAGCAGTCGCCCGGCTTCGGTAAGGGCGTCGCGGTTGACCGATGGCGAGAGCTGAACGTGAATCCAGGTTTCGGTAATGGCCTGGTCCCGGGTAGCACCGTCAGCGCCTACCGGTTCGACGCTACGCAGCTCTCCGCTCGCGCTGCGACGCACCGTGAACACCGGGGTCATGATCCCCAGGTAGTCCACCCCCAACCGGTGCAGCAACACGGCGATGGAATCCATCAGCGGTCCTCGGTTCTCAGGGTGCTCGGTGACCACCTGCAGCGCCGGGCCGAACCCGGCTGGATCGTCGCCGTCATAGACGGCCACCCGACTCTCACCGGCCCGCCGGTGCCGGGCCAGACGCCAGTGGGCGCCCAGCAGGCTCGGTGTCACCAATGCAGCCGCGGTCTGGCTGGTCGGGCCGGCGTCGGTAGGCCGACCGCCGGTACCCAGGGGGTCGCTGTGCGGACCGCGGTAGGTGCCGATGTAGGCGGCGGCTACCCAGTCTGGGATCAGAGAGGGCTCAGGGGGCTCAGTGGACTCAGTGGACTCAGAGAATTCAGGAGACTCAGTGGACTCAGTGGATGTCGTCCAGGCGGTGAAGCCGTTCACGTCGCCTGAACCTGGATCGACCGCCACCTGGACCCCTCCTGACTCAGCGCCGACCGTAGTGGCTGCTAGTGGCTGCTAGTGGCCGCTAGTGGCTGCTACCGGCAACTACCGGCAACTACCGGCCCAACATTAGTCACGGGTGAGGCGGCGATGGGTCACCCGGTGCGGGCGAGCGGCTTCGGCGCCGAGCCGCTCCACTTTGTTCTCCTCATAGGCGCCGAAGTTGCCCTCGAACCAGAACCACCTGGCCTCGTTGTCGTCGTCGCCCTCCCAGGCCAGGATGTGAGTGCAGGTACGGTCCAGGAACCAGCGATCGTGTGCGGTCACCACTGCACAGCCCGGGAAGTTCATGAGCGCGTTCTCCAGCGATGCCAGCGTTTCGACGTCCATGTCGTTGGCCGGCTCGTCCAACAGGATCAGGTTGCCGCCCTGCTTGAGGGTGAGCGCCAGGTTCAGCCGGTTGCGTTCACCACCGGACAGCACACCGGCCGGCTTCTGCTGGTCGGGACCTTTGAACCCGAACGCCGACACGTATGCCCGCGACGGGATCTCGTTGTGCCCCACCTGGATGTGGTCCAGCCCGTCGGAGACCACCTCCCACACCGTCTTTTTCGGATCGATACCGGCGCGTTCCTGGTCGACGTAGCTGATCTTGACGGTGTCGCCGACGCGGACGGTGCCGCTGTCGGGCTGCTCGAGCCCGACGATGGTCTTGAACAGGGTGGTCTTGCCGACACCGTTGGGGCCGATCACACCGACGATGCCGTTGCGGGGCAGGCTGAAGGACAGATCCTTGATCAGGGTGCGACCACCGAAACCCTTGTCCAGGTGCTCGACCTCGACCACCAGGTTGCCCAGCCGCGGGCCGGCCGGGATCTGGATCTCCTCGAAGTCCAGCTTGCGGGTCTTCTCGGCTTCGGTCGCCATCTCCTCGTAGCGCGCCAGCCTGGCCTTGCCCTTGGCCTGACGGGCCTTGGCACCCGAACGCACCCAAGCCAACTCGTCGAGCAGCCGCTTCTGCAGTTTGGCGTCTTTGCGGCCCTGCACGGCCAGCCGCTCGGCCTTCTTCTCCAGGTAGGTGGAGTAATTGCCTTCATACGGGTAGGCGCGACCGCGGTCGAGCTCCAGGATCCACTGCGCGACGTTGTCGAGGAAGTAGCGGTCGTGGGTTACCGCCAGAATCGCCCCCGGGTAAGCGGCCAGGTGCCCTTCCAGCCACTGCACACTCTCGGCGTCGAGGTGGTTGGTCGGCTCGTCGAGCAGCAACAGGTCGGGCTTGGAGAGCAGCAGCTTACACAGCGCGACCCGGCGCCGCTCACCGCCGGAGAGCTGGGTGACCGGCTCATCGGGCGGCGGGCAGCGCAGCGCGTCCATGGCCTGCTCCAGCTGGGAGTCGATGTCCCACGCTCCAGCGTGGTCCAGGTCCTCTTGCAGCCGGCCCATCTCCTCCATCAACTCGTCGGAGTAGTCGGTGGCCATCAACTCGGCAACCTCATTGAACCGGTCCAGCTTGACCTTGACCTCGCCCAGGCCCTCCTCGACGTTGCCGCGTACGGTTTTCGCCTCGTTCAGCGGCGGCTCCTGCAGCAGGATGCCGACGGTCGCGCCGGTGACCAGGAACGCGTCCCCGTTGTTGGGGGTGTCCAGGCCCGCCATGATCCGCAAGACGCTCGACTTGCCGGCCCCATTGGGGCCGACCACACCGATTTTCGCTCCCGGCAGGAAACTCAGCGTGACGTCATCGAGGATGACTTTGTCGCCGTGGGCCTTGCGGACCTTCCTCATCGTGTAGATGAACTCGGCCATGCCGCGGTGTTGCCTCCCGATTCAGCAGGGGTGGTGTCCGCCGACCATACTAAGTGACCGTTACAACTGAAGTTGGTCATTGTTGGCCAACTGTGCCGGGGGTAACGGTTGCCCGGCCCGGATCACCGCGTACGTTCTGGCAAGGCGGGCGAGATTTGGTTCCTCGCATCCTTGGCCGGTGGCGGTGACCGGTTCTGCTCGCCGCAGGGTTGTTCGGCGTGGTCTGGTCGGTAGCTCTCACCGCGCGATCCTCCGGTCGCACCGGTGTCACACCTTTCCGACGCCTCGCCGAAAAACCTTGGGCGCGACGCCCGATCACCGTGGCCGCGGCCTGGTGACGGGTGACGTTTTCATAGGGGCGCTGCCAATGCTGGGCGCCCCACGCGCTGCTGTAAGCGGGATTGACCGCGAACAGTTGGATGCTGGCACGGTTGGCCATCGCGGTCAGCCGGTCACGAAACACCGCGGTCGGGATCCCGGACACCGTTTTGCGGAACCGTTTCCCGCGGGCACCGCGGCCCATGGTCTCGCGGCCGGTCATGCGGGCGTCGGCGAAGTCGAGGTCCTCGACGGCGATCGCGGATGATCCGTGCCGCTGGCAGTATTTGATGAGCTCGGTGATGGCGTGGCGCACCTGGGCATCCCGGCGTGCTGCGGTACCGGTGATGTCGATATCAATCCGCTCGGGAGCGCCGACCGGGTTGCCGTGACGGTCGAGCCGGCACACGGCGAGGTGGCCGTCGTTGAGGTCCACCCCGACAAGCTCGCCGGCCGCGTAGACGTCGTCACCTGCTTGGCAGTTCCGGCGTCCTGCCCAGTAGGGCAGCGACGGGACCGCCCACGCCGCGGTGAGATACCGGCCGGCCCGGCCCGGGCGTCGGGTGATCGTGTAGGACACCGAGTTACCGCCGGTGATCCGCTGGACCCACTCGTCACCACGGTGGGTGAACACCGCCCGACCGGCCAACGTGTAGCGGCCTCGTGGGGCGTTGGCCAGGTGTTCCAACGGCTTCGGTAACCGCACGCTGATCTCACCAGCCGGGGTGACGGTGATAGTCAAGTTCCCGAACGGTTCCTCCGGGGAACCGTTCGCGGTGATCCGGTACCGCGCCGCATCCCAACGGTCCCGCCACCCATCGACGCTCAGCCCTGCCTCCTCGAGGTGGTGGCGGGTATGAGCGAGACGCTTCCCTCCCTCGCTCACCCGCACCCGGTGGTTGGCGCGATCGTCTTGCGCCCGGGCGAGCTCGGCACGCAGATGCTGCAGCCGTTGCTGCTTGGCGAACCGCTCATGCTGGTTGGCGTAGCCTTTCGGCGCACGGTCTTTGCGGCGCGCTTTGCGTTCAGCGGCCGTCAGCGTGTCAGTGGCGGGTGCGGCCAGGCGTTTCTCAATGGCGGCGATCGCCGCCCGCAAGCCCACGATGTGACGGTACTGAGCATCCCGCGCCAGCCGGTACTGGTCGTCGTTGCCGGCAATAATGGCATTGGCCCACCGCGCCGACGACTGCGCGGTCAGGTCCTTCTTACGCGCATTAAGCCGGGCGCGGTACACCTGGCGGCGCTGGTCAGGGCTCAGCCGTGCATCTACTGGCGCGCGCTGGGAGGTCGCCGCCAGATCCGCGCGACGCAACCGGCCAACATGCGCCGCCACCTGGTCGAGCACGAACTCATCCTCGGCTGACGTGCGCAACCGGGCGGTGATCGCCACCCCAGCCGGGGCGGCCACTGGTTTCACCCCATGCCACTGCCGCAGCTTGCGGGCGGTCACGCGGCATCACCGCACCCGGTCTCGGCCGTGACCGCGGCCCGCAGCCGTTTCGTCTTGGCTGAGCGCTGCCCATACAGGCGCCCGGCGAAGCTGGTCACGATGGTCAGCATGTCGCGGACCAACTCCGACTCAGCCGACTCGTCCTCGGGCTGTCCGGTGTAGACCACCGACACCCCGTAGCCGGCCAACAGGTGCTCGCTTCCCCCCGACCCCGAACCGGGCCAGTCGGTCGGGATGCTCCACCAGCAGCCGATCCACACCAGGTTTCATGCACTCGGCCAACGCTTGGCGCAGCCCGGCCCGCCGATCCGAAAGCCCCGAAGCAACGTCGGTGAAAACGACCAGTGCACTGTCATGCTCGCGTAGCCGGCTCACTTGCCGGTCCACATCGCCCTCAGCCTGTTGGCGCCGCGACGACACCCGCGCATAACCGAGCGCCTTACCGGCCCGAGGTTTGCGGGCGATGGCGTCCAGATCGCCGATCCGGAAGATGCGCCGCCCACCCGCGCTGCGCGCATCCGGCAGCCGGCCCTCGACGGTGTAGCGGCGCAACGTGCGCGTCGACACCCCCAACCGGTGCGCGGCCGCGGTCGCCGACACATAATCATCACGACCACGGTTAGCCATCCGCCTCATCCTCGACATCGAGGCCCGCCAGCGCCGCGGCCAACAGTTCGGTCTGATCCGGGCAGTCATGTTTGGTCCACATGAACAGGGCCTGGTCGGCCAAGGCCACCACATCCGCGTCAAGACCGCAGGAGCGGTGGTCGGTTCTGGCGTCATCGCATTTGTCGCCCAACGGAACCTCGGCGATCGTTTCCAAGGTCTCAACCTCACCGCGCAGCACCAGATCGGCGACCATGTGAGCGTGGCCAAGGGTTTGCAACGACCAGCGCTGATCCCACGCGTCGTCGAACGTTTCGGCGCCCAGCCCGCAACCGGACACGAACGTCGGTACCGTGTTGCCGGTTGGCGCGTCCAACAGGTCGCCAAGCGTTCCCGGCTCCCGGTAGAAGCCCGAATCTAGCCATCCCTGGTCATCGCGCCCCGACAGGCACACACCGCGTTTGGCCCGTTCACGGTTGGTCTCATCGGCGCGGCGCGCGTGCGTGGAAACATCGAATCCGCAATCGACCACATAGGTGTCTGCCGCGGCGGCATCCAGCGCGTCGTGCAGAAACTCCAGCAGGTTCACCCGCGCGAAATCCCGCGCGAAATCTCTTGCCGGCTCAGTAACGTCGGGGTACCGGAAGCCGCGGCCGCGCGCCAGAACAGCATCACGACGCGCCGCGCGCAGCCGGTCCTCCTCGGCCCGCGCTGCACGCGCGCGGCGCAACCACTCCGGCGCACCCCGCTGCGCCTCAGCGACATCACAGCCGGCCCACGGCCTACCCAGATCGGGCAGACCGGCAACGTCGACACCCAGCCGCTTCGCCGGGGCCTGCGGCGTCAACCGTTTCCCAGCGCCCTTGGAACTCACCGCCGCACCTCCTCAACGACCGACCCTACCCAAACGCATAGCCAATAATGTCCGACAAACACGCTCCATTGGCTACACGCACTGGATCCGCTATCCAGATACTCCCAGAAGGGTCCGACAACTCTGTTTGACCTCTACTGACCAACAAAACCGCCAGCAGTTCTCAACCCGTAATGGGTCAGGCGAGCCCACTGGCCGGCACCGGACGGTAGCCGCACCGGCAACACGAGAACTGCAGTACCGACATCTTACCGTTGACGGTGTTGACGATGTTGACGGTGTTGACGCCACAATCTACTATTGACGGTGTTGACGAAAGGAGCCTCACGGTGACCGTCGCGTTGAAGGAAGGTGACCGCGAGTTCGTATCGCAGGCAACCCGGGAATTCCAGCGGGCGCTCACGCGTGTTGTGGCCTCGCACGAACGCGCTGGGCGCAGCGCCAACGTGGTTCTGGGCGACCCCCGATCCTTCGCTGAGCGCGCCGTGCACGCCACCGCACCCGAGGCGTCACCGTGGGACGATCTCGTCGGTCCGTTCCTTCGCAGCGACGGGGTCCAGGCTCGGCTGCAGATCAGCCGTCAGGCGGTCGCCGCCAAGGCGGCCCGGCGCCGCCTGTTGCGGACCATCACCGCTGACGGCGAGCACCTCTATCCCCTGTGGCAATTCGTCGGTGACCGGCTCGTCGACGGGCTCGCCGAGGTGTTCCGGCTGTTCCCCGAGAAGGCCGTCGACGGATGGACGCTGGCGGCGTGGCTCCGCACCCCGGATCCCGACTTGGGCGAGCCGCCGCTTGACGCCGTGGTTCGTGGCGAGTGCGAGAGAGTCCAGATAGTCGCCCGCTCTGCGGCACGGTCGCTCGCCGCGTGACTCCGGCACGCACGCTGGGTGAGCCGGGTGATCTGTCCGGTTTCCCAGCCGGCGCGCCACCGAAGCAGCTGGTGCGGGTCTGCCGGTCCGGGCAGGGCACGTGGTGGTTCTCCGCTGACGGATTCGGACGGTTCGATCTTTACCTGCCCGAAGGTACCTGCTACCTGGCCACCGATGCTTACGCAGCGATCCGGGAGGCCACCCGCCTGGGACCGGTGTCCACGGCCTGGGTGGCTGACCGCGAACTGCGCCGGGTGTCCCCGCCCGACCGCAATGCACGTTTGGCGGCGACAACCCGCCAGTCTGCGGGCCGCTACGGGGTGACCACCGAACTGGCGACGGTGATTCCCTACGACCTGTGCCGCCGTTGGGCGACCGCGTTTCGGGCCCACCACTTCGATGGCATTCGGCATCAGCTCCGCCACGACCAGCGGGCCCGACCATCGGGAATCGCGTTGTTTGGATCTGCCGGGCCCGCTGATCTCGACGACGGCACCCGAATACCTTTGACCAGCGCCGACATCGAGGCCGCCGGCGTTGGTGTCCTGCCGCCACCCCATTCGACGGTGCTGACCGTCGTACCGTGATCGGCGCGGCTATGCCGACAGCCCCAGGCCGTCCTCGGCTTGCAGCTCGTCGTCGGCGCCGTCGCGACCGTCGGCGTCGTCGCCGCCGCCACAGCCCGCCACACTCGGTTCGCCGGCCGCCGACTCCCAGGCCGGTGCGGCCGGTGCCGACGGGGCCGACGAAGCCGACGAACCTATAGCCTCGGGCCCTGCGGCGATGATCTTCTCGATACGCGCGGCGCAGCGGGACAGGTCCGGCCCGACTGCAGTGGCGCGCATCTCCAGGGCCGAGCGCCGAATGCCGTCACGGTCGTCGTACTCGCTGGTGTAGACGTGGCCCACCGCGACCACCGGCGAGCCCTTGTACAGTGATGCGCCCACCCCGGTGACCAGGCGGCCCCAGCAGTTGACGTTGATGAACAGCGAGTTGCCGGTCTCCCAGGTGCCGTCGGCGCCGCGCCGCCGCGAATTGCTCGCGACCCGCAGCTTGATCACCTCCTGGTCACCGACCCTGCGGCGGACCGGCTCGTTGACGATGTTGCCGACCACGGTCAGCGGCGTTTCGAACATGGCTATTTCCTTTCCTGATGGCGGCGGAAGCTTCGGTGGCGCTCCGCCGGTGCTGCTGCCATTCAGCCCGGCAACGCCGACAGGACGGGCGGCCCACTGGCGGCGAACACCGCCGCTGTGGATGAAATGAGCGCTGTTAATAACGCCGATGACGCCGTGGCCGGGCCGGTCTCAGCTGGTGTCGCCGGCGCGGTGGGCGCGCGTCAGGCTCCCGCCGGTTTCTCGACGGTGACCGGTGCGTTCCAGTCGGAGAGGGTCATCTGGACGGAGTCGTCCTTGCTCGGCTCCAGCGTGGCTCGAACCAACTGATGATCACCGCTCTCCTGGACCCAGACCGTGCATGCCATCCGCTTGGTGACCGCCAGCTGCGGCACCAGCTTGTCCACCGCGTCGGCGGTGACCTTGCCGACGACCCGAATGGTCTGCTGCCCGCCGATGGTTTCGCGGGCCTCGACCTTGGGGTCGATGAAGTCGGCCAGCATGTTGGCCAGCCCGGTATCCGGGTTCACGACCGCGGTCACGTCGTAGACGTTGGCGGTAGGCCCGAAATCGCTCCAACCTTCCCCGGGCAGCGCCACGTACAAGTGGCCGCCGAACACGACGAATCTGATTCCTACGTCCGAACCCATGATCTTGACCGTGGCGTTGCCCTTGGCCGCGGCACCGGGCCGGTTGGTCAGCTCGCCGTCCAGCGTCTTCACCGGCATCTGCTCGACCTTGCCGGTCACCGCCAACGCCAGATGCACGCTCTTGAGGTTCTTGGTGGTCGTGCTGGACTGCTTGAGCAATGCCGCAGCGTCCGGCAGGGGAAGCCCGGCCTGCTTCGACGAGGACGGCAGCGACGACGGCGACCCTGACGGCGAGAGCGGCGAGAGCGGCGGAGTCAGCGAGGGCGGCGAGGACGGCGAGGAGGAATGACAGCCAACGGCAACGGCCACGACGATGCTCGAAACGGCCAGGACGGCCAACGGCCCGCGCATGCCAGACATCGTAGGCGGTACTGCATTCGGCTGGACCTGCCGCCGAGATAGCGGCCGACTGCGGGCAAGGCACAGCCACGCCGACGCCGTCACCGCCGACGCCGTCACCGCAGACGATGGTCAGATCCTGCGTGCGCATTGGTATACCGTCTTGCGGTGGCCACCTCGAGCCGACGGGCCAACGCTGAAACGACTCGCAGGCGGAGATGGGCACGCGACGACATCCGGGTCGCTGATCCCGCGGCGGTGCGGCGATCGATCGCGGGCACCGCGATCGGCAATTTCATGGAATGGTACGACTTCGGCGTCTACGGTTTCCTCGCCACCACGATCGCGCAGGTGTTCTATCCCACCGACAGTTCCAGCGCGGCCGGTCTGATCGCCACCTTCGGAACGCTGGCGGCGGCGTTCGCGGTACGGCCGTTCGGCGGGCTCGTCTTCGGTCCGCTCGGCGACCGCATCGGACGCAAGCGGGTGTTACTCATGACGATCGCGCTGATGGCAGTAGGCACCACCGTGACCGGATTGCTGCCCGGCTACGACACCATCGGCATCTGGGCACCGGCGGCGCTCATCGCCACCCGCGTCCTTCAGGGCTTCTCCACCGGCGGTGAGTACGTCGGCGCAATGACCTATGTCAGCGAACACGCACCGGATCGCAGCCGTGGTGCCCTCGCCGGGTTTCTGCCGCTGGGCACGCTGAGCGGGTACGTGGTGGGTGCGACGGTGGTGACCGCGCTGCGGACACAGTTGCCGATCGTCGAGATGCTGAGTTGGGGGTGGCGGATCCCGTTCCTGCTGGGTGTCCCATTCGCGCTCGTCGCGCTGTACATGCGGTTGCGGATCGAGGAGTCACCCGCCTTCGAGCAGATGAGTGCGCGAGCGCAGGGACCCCGACCACAAGGCCGGCAGCAGTTCAAGCAGACGATCGTGGAGCAGTGGCGACCCCTGCTGATCTGCATGGGGCTGGTGCTGGCGGCGAATGTCACCAACTACATGCTCACCGGGTACCTGCCGACATATTTCAAAACGGTCGGGCGGATCGGCAGCGCCCACGGACTGATGCTGATCGCGGGAGTGCTGGCCATCCTGATGTGCGCGGTGGTGTTCGTGGCGAAACTGTCCGACCACATCGGCCGCAAACCGCTGTTGTGGACCGGTTGCGGGTTGCTGATCGCCGCCTCGATCCCCGCATTCCTGCTGATCCGCAGCGGCGGGAGCTACCCCGTGATGTTCCTCGGCGTATCACTGATCGGGTTGATGCTGCTGTGCTTTGAAAGCACCGAACCATCGACACTGCCGGCGTTGTTTCCCACCAACGTGCGCTCCGGCGCGGTGGCGATCGGTTTCAACGTGTCGGTGTCGGCTTTCGGTGGCACCACCCCGCTGATCGCCGAGGCGCTGGTAGCCAGCACCGAGAACGTGATGGTGCCGGCATACATCCTGATGGTCGCCGGTCTGGTCGGCGCGGTCACGGTGTGGTTCACCCCCGAGGTTGCCGGCAAGCGTCTGCCCGGCTCCGGGCCGTCGGTAGCGACCGAACAGGAGGCGCGCGCCATCGTCGAGGCGGGACTCCGGCAGAGCATGCGGTGATCAGCGCTGCCTGGTGGCGTCGCGACGGGCCAGCTCGGCGAGCATGTTGTTGTAGGCGGCCAACTCGGCGTCATGGTCACGGTCTTCGCCGCGGTCGAAGCGTTTGGCAACGCGCTGGTCGCTGCGCGTCCACTGCACCAGTAATGCGATCATCACGATCAGCAGCGGCACCTCGCCTGCGGCCCAAGTGATTCCGCCGGCCAGCCGCTGGTCCCCGAACAGGTCGGTGTGCCAGCCGAGCTGCAGCGAGCTGTAGAAAGCCTCACCCAGCACGTTGTGCATGCCCATCAGCAACACCCCGAAGAAGGTGTGCAGCGGCAACGCGACGAAGACCACGGCCACCTTGGCCAGCGGTGGAAGCGGCCGTGGCGTCGGGTCGACACCGATCACCACCCAGTAGAACAGGTAGCCGCTGAGCAGGAAGTGCGCGTTCATCGCGACATGCCCGGCGTGGCTGCCGACGATGGCATCGAAAATGCTGCTGAAGTACAGGCCGTAGAACCCGATGACGAAGACGAACGCCGCGACGACGGGATGGGTGAAGAAGCGCGACACCCTGCTGTGCAGCGCGGCCAGCAGCCATTCCCGCAGGCCTGGCGGCTGGTCGCGGCCGGCTGCGGGCAGCGTCCGCAGTGCCAGGGTGACCGGGGCGCCCAGCACCAGCAGAATCGGGACCAGCATGGCCAGCAGCATGTGGACGATCATGTGCACGCTGAATGTCGCCGGCATGTACCGGCCCAGCCCCGATGACGTGGCGAACAGCAGCGCCAGGCAACCGAGCAGCCAGGCCACCGTCCGGCCGGCCGGCCAGCTGTCGCCGCGGCGGCGCAGCCGCAGCACCCCGGCCAGATACAGCGCGGCGGAGAGCAGCGCGACGGTGCCGAAGATCAGGTCGAAGCGCCAGTCGAACAGCACCCGCGCCACGGTGGGCGGGCCGGCAAGGTCGTAGCCGATCTTCACCTGGGTGATCGACGGTCGCAGGATCGGCGGCGGTGGCGGCGCGGTGCGGCCCAGCGCGACCGCGATGCCGAAGGTGACGCCGAAGATCACCGCCTCGACCGACGCCAGCCGGATCAGCGCCGAGCGTGCGCCCGGATGTGCTTGCAGCGCAGCGACTCCGCTGCGCCGCTGCTGCCAGCCGGCGACGCCCAGCAGACACAGCGCGATGATCTTGGCGCCCACCAGCCGGCCGTACGCGGTGGTCAGCAGGTCGACCGGCGCCAGCCGCACCAGCGCGTTGATGACACCGGAGAGTGCCATCGCCACAAAGCACCACAGCGCCACCGTGGAGAACCGCCGCGCCGCCAGGGCGGCGT
>NZ_JBYCKY010000267.1:0-2663 GCF_057473605.1 Mycobacterium sp. TH-M82
CCTTTTCCGACCTTCCCCGCCGCGAGGTGAACCTCGGCGCCCAGCTGCTGGCCTACCAGAGTTCCACCTCGACGTTTCAGGGCAGCTGGGCCCAACCGCAGTTGGCCAGCCAGGTTGCGGTGCACGCGGTCGAGGTGGGCCGCCCGGCGGTGCATGCCGGGCTGTGCGGCGTCAGCGCAGCCTTCGATGCGCGCGGCCACCGGCTGGCCTGGTGCCCGGCGAGCGATCGCGGCGTCGTCGTGGTGGATGTTCCGCTGGGTGCGCAGGCCACCTTGTATCAGCGATTCGGCGACTGGGTGCCGGTGCTGACGTTCGCGATCGTCGGCGGCGCCGTCGTGGTGGCAGTCGTCCGATCGCGAGCAAACGCAAGGTACCTTGCTTACGATCGATGAGCAAGCTAACCTGCGTACGTGGAGGTAGCGGACAACGCCCGCAAGCACAGCGTTGCCGACGAGGACATTGCTCACGCAGTCCGCAACGCCATCCGCGTCGTGCACCAGGGCGACCGCGACCTCTACATCGGTGCCGATAGAACCGGCCGTCTCCTTGAGGTCGTCGTCCTCGATGACGACGGCCAACCGGTGGCGATCCACGCGATGGCACTGCGCCCCAAGTTCTACAACCAGCTATAGAGGTGATGAATATGCCCCGAACCCGCGAACAGCTGCAGCAAGCCGCGGCAGCCGCTGAGCAGTGGCTCGACTCACTCAACCCGGAAGCTATTGCTTCGCCGGATTCCGATGCCAGTCGGCTGCGCCGCATCGGCGAGGCCGTGCGCGCCGTTGCCCGCGATCAGGCGGAGTTGGCCGACGCCGTCGCTGCGGCCCGCGCGCACGGACACACGTGGACTCAGGTCGCAACCATGCTCGGCACCAGCCGCCAGGCCGCGCAGGAACGTTACGGGGAGTTGGCCCGGCGATCCGGAAGGTGAGCCCAGCGATCCCGCATTCATCGATTCCTGACGACGGCAAAGTGGGGCCGCATCTCGACGGCCGGCCCACCCGCCGGCAGGTGCGCATTGTGCGGCCATTGAGATTTCACTTTCCAGCTAGCTCAGGTGCAGCCGCCGACAGTCCGGCCCGGGTTTTGCAAAGTCGGAAATGTCAGCGGTGCCGCGGCGCCAGATGCGCCGAGGGCGGTGGCCGTCGGCCGCCTCACGCCGCTCCTCGGCATGTAGTTGACATCCTTGACGCATACTGTCGACGTACTTGACGATAGTTGCTTGACTAAGGGGCAAGCCACGGTGACGGACCTCGCGGATTTCGAGCGCCAGATAATGCGCCTGGTCAGCCAGAAGGTTCACCAGAGGCTGCGGAAGGCCGGCGAAGCGCAGGTTCATCCGGAAGCATTCGGCGATCCGGAGCAGGTTGCCGACGCCATGGTGGCGGCGTTGCCGATGGGCCACGTTTTCGACGAGATATCGGGGCCGTTCTACGACACGCCGGGCCTTGTCCGGTGGCTAGGAATCTCCCGCCAAGCCCTGCATCAGCGGGTGGCACGGCACGCGATCCTAGCCTGCCCCCTCGACGACGGCGGCGTCGTCTACCCGGCATGGCAGTTCCTCGACAGCGGCGCGACGCTGCCGTCATTGACCGATGTGCTCGCGTCCCTGGCGGACGGTACCGACGACGCGTGGCTGATCGCGCTGTGGATGCGAGCGCCCAGCGACAACCTCGGCGGCAACCGTCCCAGTGAATGGCTGCGCAACGGCGGTGACCCGCAACAGGTGCTGGAGACGGCACGTCAGGCCGCATCGAGTTGGGCCGCGTGAGCGATTACCGCCAGCGCCCCGCACTTGGCCCGCCGCCACGCGACTTATCACGTTTCCCGCGATCGCGACTTGCGCCCGGCATGCCGCTGCAGCGGGCGCACACCGTCGGCAGGTCGCCGTGGTGGTTCTCCTCCGACTTGTCCGGGCGTTTCGACCTGATCCAACCCAGCGGGACATGTTATCTCGCCACGGATCTCGGCACCGCGCTACGGCAGCGATTCGGCCACGACCTGGTACGCCAGGGTGTGGTCACCGTCCAGGCGGCGGCTCGAACCCGCGTGTCGACGCTGCGGGTTCCGTCGGCGCGCTGGCTCGCGAACACCTGCGCGGCGGCCGCGGCAAACTTCGGCATGACCCGTGAAATAGGCACATGCCCGTCGTACGACATCCCGCAGGCGTGGGCGGCAGCCTTTTTCGACGGCGGCAAGCATTCGGGCATCCGCTACCAAACCCGGTTCAGCACCGGAGCAACATCCAACGCGGTGGCGTTGTTCGACGCTGCGGGACAACCGGAATGGCCCACTGATCCCGATCCGGTTCGCGGCGTCGAGGCGTGCATCGAAGCCGGCATCATGGTTGCCCACCGGCCCACCCGCCGGCAGGTGCGCATTGTGCGGCCACCGGCATGAGTCTCCACAGCATGCACCGAGCGCCCCACCGCGTTCGGCCGCGCCGCGCCATGGCCGGTCGGATCAAGTGAAAGATCGCCAGCGTCTCATCGAGGTCATCCGCGAAGTCGGCTGTCACGACACCCTGCGTTACGAGCACCGTCGCGCCGAGCATGAGCCGCTCCTAACGGTTCCCGACGCAATCGCCCGATGCTGGCCAAGGGCGGGCTCGTTGACGACTTCGCTCACCAACATGCTGCGTTGGCTGTCGGTGGTTCGGTGCA
>NZ_JBYCKY010000268.1:0-4520 GCF_057473605.1 Mycobacterium sp. TH-M82
CATGGCGATCGAGCCGGGCACCGACAGCACCTCGTCGGGGTTGCTCAGCCCGTACTCGATGGTGGCGGCGGCCGTTACCACCTTGTTCGCCGAGCCGGGCTCGAACGGCGACGACACCGCCGGATTGCCCATCTGCTTGTCCCCTTGGCGACCGATGTCCTGCGACGGGTCGAAGGTGTTGTCGGCTGCCATGGCCAGCACCTCACCGCTGTGCGCGTCGAGCACCACCGCCGAGACGTTGCGCGCCCCGGCGGCGTTCTTGGCCTGCTGGACCTGCTGCTGGACGTAGAACTGAATGTCGTCGTCGAGGGTGAGTTGCACAGTTGCCCCGTCGACCGCCCGGTGCCGGTTTCGGTAGCTGCCCGGAATCACCACACCGTCGGAGCCACGGTCATAGGTCAGCGAACCGTCGGTTCCGGCCAGCACCGCGTCCATGGCGTCCTCCAGGCCCAGCAGTCCGTGCCCGTCCCAATCAATGCCCCCGACGATGTTGGCCGCCAGCGATCCGCCCGGGTACTGGCGCAGATCCTGCCGCTCACTACCGACTTCGGGGTAATTCTTGCTGATCGCCTCGGCGATGGCGGGATCAACGGCACGGGCCAGGTAGACGAATGTCTCGTTGCTGCGCAGCTTTTTCAGCACCGCCGCGGCGTCCGGCCGGTTGCCCAACCGGCCGGCGACCTCCTTGGCGATTTCCTTCAACCGCCGCTGCGGGTCGGGAGCACCGGCATTGTGCTCTTTGGCCTGGTCGAGTTGCTTGCGGATCTTAATCGGCTGAAAAGTCAGCGCCCGAGCTTCGATGGTGAACGCCAGTTTGTCGCCGCTGCGGTCGACGATGCTGCCGCGCATGGCTTTTTCGGTGTCGGTGACCTTCAGTTGTCCGGCTGCTTCGGCCCGCAGTCCGGAGGCGCGCGGAACCTGCAGATAGAACAGCTGCATCGCCGCGACACAGAGCACCAGGAAAATGACCGCGTTACCGGCTCGGTGCCGGAACACGAACGAGGCGCTGCGCACACCGAGTTCCATCGCTTGCCGGGTGCGCCGGTCGGTTGCCGAACGACCGACCGGCGCGGGTTTCGCCGGCTGCCTGGACTTCCCGGGCAGCACCGGTTTCCCAGGCTTGCCGGGCTTGCTGGGCTTGCTGGGCTTGCCGGGCTTGCCGGGCTTGCTGGGACCCCCGCTGTTCCTCGCCTTTGCAGGCTTCCCGGGTCCGTCGGCTCGGCGTAGCGGATGCGACTGGGGCCTGCCAACCCGCTTGGCCCGGCTCACCTCGCGGCACCCGGAGCCGCCGCTGACGGGGAAGTCGCCGGCGGACTGAACTGCTCCACCGCCGGTCCCGGCGACGACCCGATCACGATGAGGGGCGGTGCCGGTGACAACACCGGCGGCAACGGCCCTGACGGCGGCCCGGTCAGCGGTACGCGCGGCACGCCCGGCATGGCGGGGACGGCGTTGGTTGGCAGGTGCTGGTTCTGTGCTCCCACCGAAGGGGACAGCGGCACGTCCCGTCCCGGTGCGGCCGCTCCGGGCGGTAAGGCCGGCCAACCGAGGCCCGGCGATTCGCGAATCGGCACTTCGAGCGGGCGGGGTGGCGGCGGGGGCGGTGCGGGCCGCTCCTCGGGCAGTTTGGTGTTCAACGGTGGCGGCGGCACACCTTCGGCCGGCGTCGGATTGCCGACGACCACCCAGTTGCCTGCCGGGTCTTGAACCAGGTGGGCGGTGTCCCTGCTGGGGATCATGCCCAGGTTGCGTGCTGCCTCGGCCAACGCCGGCGCGGACTGCGCCTCGCGCACATCGCGTTCCAGCGCTTCCTTTTGTTGCAGCAACGCCCTGTTCCCCTGCTTGACGGTGCCCAACTGGTAGGAGCGCTCCGCGGCGTCGGTCGACAGCCACAGGGTGATGCCCAGCCCGGCACCGAGCGTGCCGATGACCAACACGACGAACGGCACCTTGGCCGCCAGCGTGCGCGGCCGCAGGTCCACCGAAGCCAGCCGAACGACCAGCCGCTCCCGTAGCGGAGTCCGAACCACCTTGGGTGCCTTAGCCTTCCGCGCCTTGGCGCGGGCTTTGGCCTGCCTGGTGTTCTTGGGTGGCGCCGGCCGGACGGTGGGCCGGGGCCCCGCCGCGGTCTGCGGCCCCGGGCGCGGTGCCCGTGGTTCCCGGCCGGGCGACGGCGCCGTCGGCTGGCGTGGACGACGGCGCCGCGAAGTCGGCGCATCGGCACGTCGGCGCAGCGCTGTACGGGCGGAGCCGTCCGGGTGACGGCGACGGTCGCCACGCCGCGAAACCGGTTGGCGCTTGGTTCTCATCGGGCACCCCTTTCCGCCGCCCATGCCCCCGGCTCCGTCCGTCGCACGGCCCGTAACCGAACCGACGCGGCCCGCGGGTTGCGCTCCACCTCGTCGGCGCCGGCGCGTTCAGCACCACGCGTCAACAACGCGAATCGTGGTGTGTCACCAGGTAATTCAACTGGAACATCAACCGGGGTATGCGACGTCGTGGCCTCGGCGTACAGTTGTTTGACGATCCGGTCCTCCAGGGACTGGTAAGCCAGCACGACGATGCGGCCGGCAACGGTCAAAGCATCCAGCGCTGCGGGAAGGGCGTCGGCGAGCGAGTCCAATTCGCCGTTGACCGCAATGCGCAGCGCTTGAAACGTCCGCTTCGCGGGATGCCCGCCCCGCCGCCGGGCCGGCGCCGGAATCGCCTGATAGAGCAGAGCAACCAGCTCTCCGGTCGATGTCAGCGGCGCGCGTGCCCGGCGATCCACGATGCGCGCTGCGATGCGAGCCGCGAATCGCTCCTCGCCGTAACGCCGCAGGATGTCGGTGAGCGCAGCCTCGTCGTAGGTGTTGACGACGTCGGCCGCGGTCAGCGTGGACTGCAGGTCCATCCGCATGTCCAGCGGAGCGTCGTGGGCATAGGAAAAGCCTCGCTCGATCCGGTCCAGCTGCATCGACGATACGCCGAGGTCGAACAGCACGGCGTCGACTGATTCTATTGCGGTGTAGCCTGATTCGGCTATCACATCGACGATCGAGTCGTAGCGCGCGTGCGTCAGGGTCACTCGTTCGCCAAACCGGCCCAGCCGCCTCGCGGCGGCATCGATGGCGTCGGGGTCACGATCCAACCCGATGAACCGCAGGCCGGGCAGCTCCGACAGGAAACGCTCGGCGTGTCCGCCGGCCCCGACCGTGGCGTCGACCAGGACCGCACCTGACCCGTCCGCGCGGTGCCGCGTCAGCGCCGGGGCGAGCAGCGTCACGCAGCGCTGCAGCATCACCGGCACATGGCCGGGATCACCCCGCTCGTCGGTCATCGCAACACCTCTTTGTTGGATCCGGTACCACCGAAACACCGAACGGGCCGCCCCTGCATCGAGGTCCCTGTCCGATATCGCGAACCTGGCGTTGGGGAAGTACGTCAGGGTCGGATCGGGCAGAGGCCACGAGGCACGGGCGCGCGCCTCAGATGATGTCGCTGAGTGCTTCATCGCTGGCCGCGGAGAAGTTCTCTTCATGGGTCTGCTGGTAGTCCTGCCAGGAGCTTGCATCCCAGATCTCCAGGTAGTCGACCGAACCGATCACGACGCATTCCTTGGCGAGTTTGGCGTAGCGACGATGGTCGGTCGACAGGGTGATTCGGCCCTGGGCATCGGGATGCTGCTCGTCGGTGGCTGCGGCCAGGTTACGCAGGAATGCCCGTGCATCGGGGTTGCTTCGCGATGCCTGCGCGGCTCGCCGGGCCAGTTGCTCGAACTCCGCCCGCGGGTAGACGGCCAGGCTGTGGTCCTGGCTCTTGGTGACCATCAGCCCTCCTGCCAGCGCATCGCGGAACTTGGCGGGCAACGTCAGCCGCCCCTTGTCGTCGAGTTTGGGCGTGTAGGTGCCGAGAAACATCACGCCACCTCCCGTCAACGCCTCGCCAACGACTTCTGCCACGTTACCCCACTATCCCCCACTTAGGGCGATTTATCGCATAACAAATGAGTGTCGCACCCACTTTTTGCCACACCTTTTTGCACACCGGCTGGCACCAGCTGGCACCGGCTGGCACCGGCTGGCCGAAAACCCATGCTGACCCACCGCGAGCGTCTGCTGTACCGGGTAAATCCCCAGTTCGAAGCGGCTGGTCAGAGCGGTGGGGCCCAGTGGACGCTAGCGGGGCACGCGCAACGACGGGCGGATCACCGCAGATAGGCACACGGGGCAGCCGATCGGCTGCCCCGTGTGCTCCGGCGGGTGGCTATTCGTCGAAGCGGCGCCGGAATCGATCCTCCATCCGGTTGGTGAATGAACCGCCCGAACCCCTGGCCCGACGCTGACGCGCTCCGTTACCGCCCGACGACCCGGACTGCCCGCGCCCACCGGTCAGCTTGGGACCGGTGACGGCGAATACCACGCCGCCGAACATGACGATGAAACCGATGACGCTCAGGATGAGAAACGCGTGGTTGACGCTGGCATAGAACGGCACCCCGCAGACCAGCATGCCCAGACCGGCCGCGAACATCGCGGCGC
>NZ_JBYCKY010000269.1:0-19189 GCF_057473605.1 Mycobacterium sp. TH-M82
CCCGGGCCAGCTCGATCCTGGCGAGGAGCGTCACCATCGCGATGATTCCGAACGTCCAGAACGACGCGCTGCAGATGCGTCGATACTCGTCGATCCCAGCTCCGATGACGTGCGTCGACCTTGTCCTGAATATCGTCAGACACGACAGCCAGAGACCGATGAAAACCAATGAGAACAGCGTCATCAGCGGGCCCGGGTAACCCGAAAGTTCCGGGTAGGTGCCGAACCGCAGGTATTGGGCGAGCATCACCGACCCGCAGACGATCAGCGAATCGGTGGCACGTATCCGGTGCGAATACCGGATCTGCCAGCGCTGCCGGGTATTTCGACCCTGCGGCGGTGTCGGACAAGCGGTGACCGGTGAACCGTTCGTCGGCCGCTGGATTACTGAGGTCATCGCCGTCAACCTGTGCCTACACACTCGTCGTTTCGGACTGCACCCAAACTTGGCCGGTGCCGGACGGGTCGGCGCAGGCGCCGACCGGCGTGACCGCGCGATGCGCGCCCGGGTAGCGGATGAGCTGTGCCCGTGTCACGCGCAGTAAAGCGATGGGACCGTTCAGCAGATAGCGGCGCGCCAGCCGGCGGGGCTCGTGGATCAACCGGAAGAGCCATTCGAGTCCGCAGTCCTGCATCCAGCCGGGAGCCCGCTTGACGTTGCCCGCCAAGTGGCCGATCGCGGCGCCGCACGGCAGGAAGACCCGCGCGCCCGACGCGCAGCCGTGCTGGTCGATCCACTGCTCCTGCCGCGGCTTGCCGAGGCTGACGATCAGAATGTCGGTGCGCGCATTGCGGATCGCCGCAACCCACTCGGCGGAGGACGACGCGATGCTGCGTGCGTCCGGCGCCCACATTCCTGAGATAGCAAGTGCCGGAAAATGTTCACGCAGAACACCGGAGAGCAGGCGGTGGGTCTCGACGCTGCCGCCGAAGAAGCCGACCCGCTGACCGGTCCTCTCGGCCAACAGCAGCACGCTGGGGAGCAGGTCTGTGCCGGTGATTCGAGGCCACCGTTTGCCGGTGAGCAGCCGGCCTCGCCAGGCGATCGGCATGCCGTCGGCCAGAAACAGCCATTCCAGCGCGCCGACGGGCGCCGCGCTGACGTTGTGGAAATGGCCCAAGTGGTCGAGGTTGACCGACCCCACCGCCAAGCCGACACCCGATGCCGATTGCAGCCGGGACGCGATGACCGACAACACCTCGTCGAATTCGCGACGCTCAACGATGCTGCCGCTGAGGGCCATTCGCACAACTGCAGCGGATCGCGTGTCGGGGATCATGTCGATGCTTTCCCGCGGTTGGCGATGCGACGATATCTCAAAGCGGCGCCGGGATCCGGTGGGGGCGATCAGCATGATGCCGCCTTCTTTACCGCCGCCAATCGGCTCGTCGCCAGGGGCCATTCGACGCCGACGTCCCCTCCATGCCAGCGGATCCGGTACTCGCCCGCCGGGACCCGCCCGCCGCTGGCGTGATAGCTGACTACGCACGATTGCTTGCCTTGGCGCCGCGACCACGAGTAGGAGGGGAAACCGCCGCCGTCGACGAAGCCGCCGGCTGTCGCCACTGCTGAATGTGCTCCGGGAAAGAGCCGGTCTGTGGTCATCACCCGGCCTACACGTATCCGCCGGAGGGAGGGCGTGCCATGATCGTGGGGATGTTGCCGTACCGGGGCCCGACCGATCTCGCTGCACCAGCCATGGCGGCGCGCGGGGCCGCGCCCAGCACGCTTGGCGACATGCCGGCTCCGTGCAGGCCGGCGTCCGACAAAGGGGTGACGGAGCCGATCATCTGGGCCGAGGGAATGACGCTCGTCCAGCTCGCCGGCACCGACAAGGGGCCTAGCGAGGTCGCGGTGCCCAGGCTCCCCACCAGTCCGGGGCCGAGCGATCCGAGCGCCTCGGCTCCCGAGGCGGCCGCCCCGGCCGCCTCGGCGGCCGCACCTTCCGCAGCTCCTTCCACAGCGGTGAAGGCCCCCGCCAAACCCTGGCCGCTCTGGGCGATTCCGAGGATGGAGGACAGTGCGTAGACCGGGGTTGCCGCCGCCATGGACCAGGAGGGCAATGCGTAGGCCGCCACCTCGAAACCCGGCGACGAGCCGCTAAGGCCCGCCAGGGTCGAAGCGGGCGACGAAAGTGCCGACAGCATGGAAGGAATAGAGGAAACCAGGTTGGTCAGCGACAGCTGCTGTGCCGGCGATGCCGCCGCGGAGTTGGCAACCGCCGTCGCCTGAGCGGCCGCCCCCGCCGGGTTGACCACCTGCGGCGGCTGGACCAGTTGCGTCAATTCGCAAGCAATGGCCGAATGTGCGGCGTATTCGTAGAGGGCCGCGGCATCCTGCGCCCACATCTCGCCGTATTCGGCTTCGGTGGCGGCGATTGCCGCCGAGTTCTGGCCGAAAAAATTGGTGGCAACTAACGTCGCGAGTCGAACCCGGTTGGCGGCGACCGCGGTCGGCGGCACCGTCATCGCGAACGCGGCCTCATAGGCCTCCACGGCGAGTCTGGCTTGGCCGGCAGATTCCGCCGCGCGGGCGGCGAGGCCGACCGTCCATGCCACATACGGTCCGAATGCGGATGCCATCGACAGCGACGCGGGGCCCAGCCATCGTCCCGCGGTCAAACCGGCGACCACCGATCTGTAGTGGCCCGCCGCGAAGTTCAATTCGGCGGCCAAGTTGTCCCAGGCCAGCGCGGCGGCAGCCAGCGAACCGGCGCCGGGACCGGCATACATTCTCGCGGAGTTGACCTCCGGTGGCAGGGCACCAAAGTCGATCATGTCAAGCCCCGAACGGCGGTGGACTCCTGCGTCGTGCGGGCCGTGATTGCGCGACAACCGCACCAGCGGTTGTCCCGCCCAGGCGCATGCGAGTCACCGAGCCGACCCGGTGAACGCGTCCACCGAGGCCCGCAACTCACCTGCCTGCATGACTGCATCCGAAACCGCCTGCCTGTTTGGTGACACCTGGTCCGTCGAACAACGCTGGAGGTTGTCCGACTGCCTTCCCGAGGCCCGATGTGTCAACGATGACTACGACCCGTAGTGCACTCAGAGTATGAGGGACCGACCTATTTAAAACCGATTATCTGTCAAACACAAGTACAATATGCTCCGCGTCACAATTACGCCCATGGCGCACCGTTCCGCCTCAAGGTTTGGGCTCGCACCGGTGTGAGCTGCGTCAACGGCATCTGATGTCGACCGCTGCGCTACCCGCCGCTGCGCGCTCGCTCGGTCGCGCCGCACGTAGTCCGAGGTCCGTCGGATCCGGCGGGTCTGCCGGTAATGCCGCCTAGTCCGTTCCCGCCGTCGGCGGCCTGCATGTCATGGGACACCCTGGCGACCTCGCGGCGCAGGGCGTCGGAAGCGTCCGGGCCCTGCTACACACGAGTCGGCGCCAAGGAAAAGGCCAGTACAATCGGCGCGGAAGCATCGCATCGCGGGCGTTGAGGACCGGATACGCCCAGGCCCCATGGCGGTCGGATCGGGCGAGCCGACGGGCGCAAGGGATTCGGCCCCACGGCTCCGCTGGGCCCGGTCATCGTCAAAAGCGGGGGACGGGGTGTACGCCCAGCCGCGTACCAAAAGTGTTGCTAATGTCGGCAAAAGATCCTTCCAGTCTTTATCGGAGGGGAGGGATCGCCCGGTCCCCGGGGCGCACAAACGCGGGCACTCGCTGGCGCATCGCCCGTCGTGACCGACTCGCCCCTGCGCCGCGGGCCCGGCGCTCTGCGAGCACCATGGTGGGGTGAGTTCGGCGCCGAACACGTGGCTCAGCAGGTGGGGTGACAGTGGACTGGCCTGTCTGACGGGCCGGCCCGACGGCCCCCCCGACTTCTCCCGGGCGAACGTGCTCGCGCGGGCCGACGCCGTCGGCGCCGCCGCCGCTCGCCGGCTAGGTGTCGATGTCGATGCGGCCGGACTGCTGACCGGGCGCGCCGCGCTGCTCGAACTTTCCCGCGGGGGCCGGGTGTCGGTCGGCGGCGCCACGCGGCTGTTGGCGGCCCGCGACGACTGGTGTGCGCTCACGCTGTCTCGGCCCGACGACCGCGCGGCCGTCCCGGCGCTGCTGCGGGCCGACGACGTGCCCGAGGACCCGTGGCCGGCGCTCGCGCATTGGGCCGCAACGCGTCCGGCGTCGGAGATCACCGAACGCGCCACCCTGCTGGACATTCCGGCAGCCCGACTTGGTGAGGCCACGCCCACGGCGCCCCGGATCCGCCGAACGGGCCCGCGCGCGCCCGCCCGCGGAGGGCCGGGCCTGCTGGTGGCCGACCTGTCCTCGATGTGGGCCGGACCGTTGTGCGGGCGACTGCTGGCGCGTGCCGGGGCCACCGTCGTCAAGGTCGAAAGCCCGCGCCGCCCGGACGGCACCCGAAACGGCAACCGCGCGTTCTTCGACTGGGTCAACGCTGGAAAGCTTTCGTGCTGTGTCGATTTCGACAAACAGGCCGACGAGTTGCGGGAACTGTTGGCGGTGGCCGACGTCGTGATCGAGGGCTCGCGTCCGGCCGCGCTGGCCCGGCGCGGTCTCGGGCCGGAGCACCTTGCACCGAGACCGGGCCGAATCTGGTTGCGCATCAGCGGATATGGCGACCCCAGGCCGGCGTTCGGCGACGACGCCGCGGTCGGCGGCGGCCTGGTCGGCGCCAGCCCGCAGGGGCCGGTGTTCTGCGGTGACGCCATCGCCGACCCGCTGACCGGGCTGGAGGCCGCCGCGGCGCTGGCCGACTCGCTCGACCGTGGTGGCGGCGAGCTGATCGAGGTGGCGATGGCAGGCGTCGCCGCGACCTATGCCGCGCTGCCGACCGAGCCGTCGGTTTCGCATTGCCCGGCGCTGCCGCCGCGCCCGCCGCGCCCCTCGGGCCGGGCGGCCGAACTCGGCGCGGACAATCGCACCGTGCGCCGCCTGATCGCCGAAAGACGCTGCCCGTCATGCTGATCAAGCAAGCGACGTTGCTCGACGGCCGAATCGTCGACGTCCGGGTCAACGCACGGATCGAGGAGGTGGCCGCGCTCTCTGACGGCCTGCAGGCCAGGCCGGGGGAAGGCGTGCTCTATGCCAACGGCGGCACCGTCCTGCCCGGGCTGCATGACCACCACGTGCACGTGCGCTCGGCCGCGTCGGCGTTGGACTCGTTCGTCGTCGGGCCCCCCGGCGTCAGCACCGAGGCCGAGCTGACCCAACTGCTGTCGAACGCCACGCCGGGCCCGGACGGATGGATCCGCGCCATCGGCTATCACGAATCGGTCGCCGGCGATCTGGACCGCAGCGCCCTGGACGCCATGGTGCCCACGATCCCGGTGCGCATCCAGCACCGCAGTGGCGCGCTGTGGATCCTCAACTCCGAGGCGCTGGGCCGGGTCGGGCTGGCCGATCATCCCGACGGGCGCCTGCGCAGCGCCGACGGCGGCTGGTCGGACGCCGTGCTGCGGCGTGAAAGCGACCTCGCCGAGCTGAGCCGTCGCATCACCGCGTACGGCGTCACCGGCGTCACCGACGCCACCCCCGACCTCGATCCGGCCGGCATGGCTTCGCTGGTCGAGGCGCACCGTGGCGGCGAGTTCCGGCCACGGCTGCGTTTCCTGTCCCCGGGCAAGAAAATCCTGCAGGACGACCGCCTCGACCTCGACGAGCTCACCGGCTGGATCGCCGACCGCCACGCCGGCGGTGGGCCGGTCGCCGTCCACTGCGTCACCGCCGCCCAGTTGGTGGTGACGATCGCGGCCCTGCGCGCCGCCGGAAGCCATCCGCGGGACCGCATCGAGCATGCCGCCGTGGTGCCCGACGACACCCTGGCCGACCTCGCCGATCTCGGCGTCACGGTGGTCACCCAGCCCAACTTCGTCGCCGAGCGCGGCGATCAGTACCTCGCCGACGTCCCCGCCGCCGAGCACGGGCAGTTGTGGCGCGTCGCGTCGCTGCTCGCCGCGGCGGTGCCCGTGGCGCTGGCCACCGACATGCCGTTCGGCCACGGGGACCCGTGGACGGCGATGCGCGCCGCGGTGTACCGCACCACGCCGAGCGGGGCCGTCCTCAACGCCGGCGAGAGCGTCTCGGCGCGCCGGGCTCTGACGATGTTCACGGGCCAACCGGATCGGCCGGCCCGGTCCCGCAGCGTCGAGCCCGGGCAGCCGGGCGACCTCTGCGTGCTCAGCGAGCCGCCGGCCACGGCGCTGGCCGAGCTGGATGCCGGCATGGTCGCGGCCACCGTCATCGGCGGTGAGCTCGTCTACTTCGCCATGTGAGCGGCCATGTGAGCGCCGCTCAGGCCGCCCGGGTGAGCGCCGCGCGCAGGGTGTCGCACTGGCTGTCGAAGAACCTTTGGGACACTGCGGCTTTGGGCACCCACATGTCGAAGCCGTGGAACGCCCCGGGGATGACCTCGACCTGGCACGGCACCCCGGCGGCCCGCAGCCGTTCGGCGTAGGCCAAGTCCTCGTCGTGGAACAGGTCGTGGGTGCCGACGCCGATCCACGCGGGCGCCAGCCCGCCCAGGTCGGTGCGCCGGCCCGGGACGGCGAGTTCCGGATCGGCGCCGCCCAGATAGGCCGCCCAGCCGAACCGGTTGCTGCGCGCGCTCCACAGCCGGTGGTCCGGGTGATCCCCGGACGCCGAACTGCGGTCGTCGAGCATGGGATACGCCAGCAGCTGGAACAGGGGGGCGACCTCGGCGCGGTCCCGGGCCAGCAGCGCCAGGGCCGCCGCCAGCCCGCCGCCGGCGCTGGCGCCGCCGATCGCGATCCGCCCCGGATCCACCGATCCCAGCCCCGCCAGCCAGCTCAGCGCCGCGTAGCAGTCCTCCAGCGGCTCCGGATACGGATGTTCGGGCGCCAGACGGTATTCCACGGACGCGACGGTGATGCCCAAACGGGTGCTGAACCGCCGGCACACCGGGTCGTCCTGGTCGGCGCTGCCGATCACGTAGCCGCCCCCGTGGATCCACAGCAGCGCGGGCGTCGGCCCGGTCACGCCGACGGGCCGGAACACCCGCACCCCGTTACCCGGACCCAACCCGACCACCTCGACGTCGCCGGCGCCGCCGCGCCCGCGCAGCCTCGTCGCCGCCCGCATGATCCGCAGCGTCCGCGGGCCGATCATGTGCCGCGGCGTGAATCGGGCGGCTCTGCGCAAGTCGGGGTGAACGTCGCTGTTCGGCATGGATCGAGTATTACGCACGCGGCGATTCGTCCGCGCCGGCGGAACCGGTGACCCGCACGCCGAACCACCGCGCGCCGCCGGCGCGCGGCTCTGGCAGGCTCTGGGTTAGCCGAGCAAAGATCGGGGTATCGGTGGGAATGCCGGTGGACGCGGCGCATGCCGGCACCCGGCGATGCGGGTTGGCCACAACCCCTCCCCGACGGGCGCCCCACGCGCCCGGGCCGGCGGGCCGGGCAGGAGCGAGGGACAGAATTGCTGGGGCATCTCTACGATCGGGCGCTGGGCGGTGAACGATGCTGGATCCGCCACGAGGACGGAGAGGTGCGGCTGCTGCCGGTTCACCGCTGGCTTGGGGTGCGGTCCCCGCCGGGCGAAGCGGCCGCCCCCGATGAGGCGCTCGACGAGGACTTCGACGAGGCCGTCACCCAGCTGTGCAACGGTCCTACGATCGAACTCGGTTGCGGCCCAGGGCGATTGGTGGCACGGCTGATCCAGCGGGGGGTGCCCGCGCTGGGTATCGACCGATCCGCGGCCGCGATCCGCCTGGCCGGCCGCGGGGGTGCGCCGGCCCTGCTGGGCGATGTCTTCGAGCCGCTGCCCGGGACGGGGCAGTGGCAGACGGTCCTGCTGGTCGACGGCAACATCGGCCTCGGCGGGGACCCGCTGCGCATCCTGGGCCGCGCCGCCGAGTTGCTGTGCCGCGGCGGACGCTGCGTCGCCGAGTTCGACGCCGAGGCCATCGGCATCCGGGTGCACTGGGTGCGGTTGGAGTCCGGCGGCGACGTCGGGCCGTGGTTCCGCTGGGCGTCCGTCGGTGTCGACAGCGCCGACACGCTGGCCGCGCAGGTGGGGCTGACGTTGACCGACGTGCGCCTCGTCGGCGCCCGGGTGATCGCGAGCCTCACGGCCCTCTAGGCGACGCGGACGTGTTCGACGCAAACGTCAGTTTCCGCGCGGCGCGCGGGGGTACCCTCGCGGAATGACGGCGAGGTACCGGGCATGACATCGTGCGTGAAGTGGTTGCTACGGGCCCGCCCCGGTGATTACGCGTTGGCCCTCAGCGTTGCAGGGGCGTCGCTGCCGGTGGTCGGCAAGCACCTGGAGCCGCTGGGCGGTGTCACCGCGATGGGCGTCTGGGGGGTGCGGCAGGCGCCCGAGGCCCTGGCCTCGATGACGAAAGACCTGCTGACCCCCGGCATCCAGGACGCGCGCCGCCGCGACCGGGAGTCCACCCGCGACGTCTCCGTCGCGGCGCTGCGGGAAGTCGTGCCGACGGCCGATCTCGACGGCGAATGGCCCACCGCGGACCGCACCCCGCCGATCTGGGACGCGCTGCGCAGACGCCGTTACCTCTACCGCCGCGCGGTGCACTACGGCGACCACCCCGCGCAGGTCCTCGACGTGTGGCGGCGCAAAGACCTGCCGGCGCAGCCCGCGCCCGTCCTGGTGTTCCTCCCGGGCGGGGCGTGGGTGCACGGCAGGTGCGTGGGCCAGGGGTCCGCCCTGATGTCACGGTTGGCCGAGCAGGGCTGGGTGTGCCTGGCGGTCGACTATCGCGTCGCGCCGCACCACCGGTGGCCGCGCCACATCGTCGACGCCAAGACCGCCATCGCCTGGGCGCGGGCCAACGTCGACAAGTTCGGCGGCGACCGCGATTTCGTTGCGGTGGCGGGATGTTCGGCCGGCGGGCACCTGGCGGCGCTGGCCGGATTGACCCCCGGCGACCCCGCGCACCGGGAGAAGCTGCCGGAGGGGGCCGACACTTCCGTGGACGCGGTGGTCGGCATCTACGGCCGCTACGACTGGGAGGACCGCTCCACTCCCGAGCGCGCCCGCTTCGTCGACTTCCTGGAACGTGTTGTGGTCAAACGCTCGATCGCGCGGCACCCGGAGTTGTTCCGCGACGCGTCGCCCATCGCGCGGGTCCATCGCAATGCCCCGCCGTTTCTGGTGATTCACGGCAGCAAGGACTCCGTGATCCCCGTGGCGCAGGCCCGCAGCTTCGTCGAACGGCTGCGCGCGGCGTCGCATTCGAAGGTCGGCTACGTCGAATTGCCCGGCGCCGGCCACGGTTTTGACCTCGTCGACGGCGAGCGGGCCGGCGAGATGGCGCACGCGACGGCGCTATTCCTCAACCAGGTCCACCGCACCAAGGCGCGGATCGGCGCAAAAGAGGTCATCTGAGGCCACCGCTGAGTATCGTCGCCGTATGGGCAAGGGGCAGCGGTGAAACGGCTCAGCGGCTGGGACGCGGTCCTGCTGTACAGCGAGACGCCGAACGTGCACATGCACACGATCAAGGTCGCCGTCATCGAATTGAGCGAGGACAGACGCGACTTCGGCATCGAAGAGTTCCGCCAGGTCATCGGCGGCCGGCTGAACAAGCTCGAGCCGTTCTGCTATCAGCTCGTCGAGATCCCGCTGAAGTTCCACCACCCGATGTGGCGCGAGCACTGCGAGGTCGACCTCGACTACCACATCCGCCCGTGGCGGCTGCCGGCTCCCGGCGGTCGCCGCGAACTCGACGAGGCGATCGGACGCATCGCCAGCACCCCGCTGGACCGCGACCGGCCGCTGTGGGAGATGTACTTCGTCGAGGGGCTGGCCGACAACCGGATCGCGGTGGTCGGCAAGATCCACCACGCGCTCGCCGACGGCGTCGCCTCGGCCAACCTGATGGCCCGCGGCATGGACCTGCAGCCCGGGCCCGAAGGCGGCCCCTACGTGCCGGACCCGGCGCCCACGACGGGCCGGCTGGTGGGTTCGGCGTTCGCCGACCACCTGCGCCACATCAGCCGGATCCCCCACACGATCCGCTACACCGCCGACGGCCTGGCCCGGGTGCGCCGCAGCTCGCGCAAGCTGTCCCCGGAGCTGACCCGGCCGTTCGAGCCGCCGCCGACGTTCATGAACCACAAGATCACCCCGGAGCGGCGATTCGCCACCGCCACGCTGGCCCTGGCCGACGTCAAGGAGACCGGCAAGCGCCTCGGGGCGACGATCAACGACATGGTGCTCGCGATGGCGGCGGGAGCGCTGCGCACGCTGCTGCTCCGCTACGACGGCAAAGCCGAACCGCTGCTGGCGTCGGTGCCGATGAGTTTCGACTTCTCTCCCGAGCGAATCTCCGGAAACCGGTTCACCGGCGTGCTGGTGGGCCTCCCGACGAATTCCGACGACCCGCTGGCGCGGGTGCGGTGCAGCCGCGAGAACGCCCTCCTGGCCAAGGAGAGCAACCAGCTCATGGGCCCCGAGCTGGTCAGCCGATGGGCCGCCTACATGCCGCCGGCACCCACGGAATCCTTCTTCCGGTGGGCGTCCGGCCGGGAGGCGCACAACAAAGTGCTCAACCTGAACATCTCGAACGTTCCCGGTCCCCGGCAGCGCGGCCGGGTGGGCGGGGCGCTGGTCACCGAGATCTATTCGGTGGGCCCGTTGACCGCCGGCAGCGGACTGAACATCACGGTGTGGAGTTACGTCGACCAGCTCAACATCTCGGTGCTGTCCGACGGCGCCACCCTCAAGGATCCCCACGAGGTGACCGAGGCCATGGTCGCCGACTTCGTCCAGATCCGCCGCGCCGCAGGGCTTTCCGAGGAGTTGACGGTCGTCGAGACGGCGATGGCTCCCGCCTGAACGCGGCCCGCGCCGCGGCGGGTAACCGGACTCTCGACTGCCGCTAACGCCGTTTCCGGCGACCGCTACCATCAACCGGGAACAGCCACCGACTTGGTAAGGAGCTTCGGCGCACCGTGAACACAGGGAATGAAGAGGCCGGCGCGGGGGAACCCGAGGTCCTGGTCGAGCAACGGGACCGGATCCTGATCGTCACGATCAACCGCCCCAAGGCCAAGAACGCGGTCAACGCCGCGGTCGCCCGGGGCCTGGCCGACGCCATGGACCGGCTCGACGCCGACGCCGGCCTGTCGGTGGGGATCATCACCGGCGCGGGCGGATCGTTCTGCGCCGGTATGGATCTCAAGGCTTTCGCCCGGGGTGAGCTGCCCGTCGTCGAAGGCCGTGGCATGGGGTTCACCGAGCGTCCGCCGGACAAGCCGCTGATCGCCGCGGTGGAGGGATACGCGCTGGCCGGGGGCACCGAACTGGCGCTGGCCACTGACCTGATCGTGGCGTCGAGGGACTCGGCGTTCGGGATCCCCGAGGTCAAGCGGGGTCTGGTCGCCGGCGGCGGGGGATTGCTGCGGCTGCCCGAGCGCATCCCGTACGCGGTCGCGATGGAGCTGGCGCTGACCGGGGACAACCTGTCGGCCGAGCGCGCCCACGACCTCGGGCTCGTCAACGCGCTGGCCGAGCCGGGCGGGGCGCTGGACGGAGCGATCGCGCTGGCCGAGCGGATCGCCGCCAACGGGCCGCTGGCGGTCGCGGCCACCAAGCGGATCATCGTCGAGTCCCGCGGCTGGAGCCGCGACACCATGTTCGCCGAACAGATGAAGATCCTGGGCCCGGTGTTCGCGTCCAACGACGCCAAGGAGGGTGCCGTCGCGTTCGCCGAGAAGCGTCCGCCGCGCTGGACGGGCTCCTGATCACCGATACACTATGTTCGTAGAGTCCACTTCGGGGGTTCGGGGATGAGCATTTCGCTGCTGCTCGAGATGGCCGCGTCGGGTAACCCCGATCGCACGGCGGTCGTCTGCGACGACGTGCGCTTGACCACGCAGCAGCTCAGCGATCTCGCCGACGGCGGCGCGGGCGTCATCGCGGCCTCGGGCGCCGGGCACGTGGCCTACGTCGGCACCGGCGGCGACATGCTGCCGGTGCTGATCTTCGCGGCCGCCCGCGCCGGGGTGGCGTTCACCCCGATCAACTACCGGCTGTCGGCCGAGGGCATCCAGACCCTGATCCGGCGGCTACCCGAACCGCTGGTGATCGTCGACGCCCGCTACCGCGACGCGGTCGGGGACGCCTCGCCGCGGGTGCTGGTCTCCGACGACTTCCTGACCGCCGCGCGCGAGTGCGAGCCGGGCCCCGACGTCCCTGCGTTCGCCGACCCGGACTCGGTCGCGATCGTGCTGTTCACCTCGGGCACCACGTCGCAACCCAAGGCCGTCGAGCTCACGCACAACAACCTCACCAGCTACGTGACCGGCAGCGTCGAATTCGCCTCGGCCGACGACACCGACGCGGCGCTGATCTGTGTGCCGCCCTACCACATCGCCGGGGTGAGCGCCGCGCTGTCGAACCTGTACGCCGGGCGAAAGATGGTGTACCTGCCCAACTTCGACGCCCGCGAGTGGGTCCGGCTGGTCAACGCCGAGCGGGTGACCACGGCGACGGTGGTGCCCACGATGCTGGACCGCATCGTCACCGCGCTGGAGGCCGGCGGCGCAGCCTCCCGCGAGCTGCCGTCGCTGCGCAACCTGGCCTACGGCGGCTCCAAGGTCGGGCTGCCGCTGGTGCGCCGGGCGCTGGAACTGTTGCCGGGCGTAGGGTTCGTCAACGCCTACGGCCTGACCGAGACCAGCTCGACGATCGCGGTGCTGACCCCCGACGACCACCGCGCGGCACAGGCCGCGTCCGACGCCGCCGGCGCCCGGCGGCTGGGCTCGGTCGGGCGGCCCCTGCCCGGCGTGGAGGTGCAGATCCGCGACGAGAACGGCACGGTGCTTGGGCCGGGGGAGACCGGGGAGTTGTTCGTGCGCGGCGAGCAGGTCTCGGGGCGCTACACCGGGATCGGTTCCGTGCTGGACGAGGACGGCTGGTTCCCGACGAAGGACATCGCCATGCTCGACGAGGACGGCTACCTGTTCATCGGCGGGCGCAGTGACGACACCATCATCCGCGGCGGGGAGAACATCGCCCCCGCCGAGCTGGAGGAGGTGCTCGTCGAGCACCCGCACGTGCGCGACGTCGCCGTGGTCGGGGTGGAGGATCCGCAGTGGGGCCAGGCGATCGTCGCCGTGGTGGTGCCGGCCCCGGGGTGCGAGCCCGACCCCGAGGACCTGCGCGAGTACGTCCGCAAAAACCTGCGGGGGTCGCGGACCCCGGACCGGGTGGTGTTCCGCGACGAGCTGCCGGCCACCCCCACCGGCAAGGTGCTGCGCCGCGAGATAGTCGAACAGTTGGAAGGACTGCACGCATGATCAAGAACGGAACCCGTCTGGCCAGCCAGGTGTGCGACACCCAGGTCATCGTGGTGCGCAGCGCCGACAGCCTCGACGACCTGCGCTGCGGTGGCGCGCCGATGGTGGAGATCGGCGCGCCGCGGTCCGGCGAGCTCGACCCGGCGTTCGCCGGGGGCAGCGTGATGGGCAAGCGCTACGTCGACGACGACGGCGCCGAGGTGCTGGTGACCAAGCCCGGCGCCGGAAGCCTGAGCATCGGCGCGACCCCGCTGCAGCTCAAAGAGGTCAAGCCGCTACCGGCCAGCGACTAGCACTAGCTCTCCCGCTTGTCGGGCAGGCCGTTGCGGATGACGAATTCCTTTGCCTTGATCAGGAATTCGATCTGATCGCAGACATGGTGGAGCGGATCGATGCTGCGCGTCGAGCGGGACAGCAGGATCGCGCCCTCCAGCGCGGCGATCGACATCACCGCCAGTGAGGCGGCGTCGCCCTCGTCGAAGCCGTCGGCGACGAACGCCCGCGTCATCGCCGCGCACCAGCGGCCGAGGATGGCACCGGCCTCCGTCGACAGCGCGCGTTCGTCGTCGGTGGACCCGATCGCGGCCGCCACCACCGGACAGCCGGCGCCGAAGTCACCCTCGGTCAGCAGGCGCTCCCAGAACTCGACGAACTCGCGCAACAGCGCCCGCGCGCCCCAGCCGGCGGCGTCGTCGATCATCGCGGTGATGGAGTCCCCGGAGTACCGCAGCGCCTCGCTGAGGATCTGACTGCGCCCGTCGGGGAAGTGGTAATACACCGAGCCGCGTGGCGCGCCGCTGCGGGCGAGCACCTCGTCGATGGTCACGCCGGCCGCCCCGCGTTCGCGCATCACCTCGGCAGCGCTGATCAGCATGTTCGTGCGCGTGTCGCACCGCTTGGCGGCGGGACGGTCGGGAGCCTTGTCGGTGGTCGTCGGCCTGTTAGTCGGCACGGTCGTACCTCCAATGGCCGGGGTCATGCAGCGTGCGAATGCCGGGGTACCGGCCAGTGTATGTTGCGCGGACCGAAGCGGAACGGCCGCCGCTTGAGGTCCGGCAATTGTCGCGTGAACTGGTAGCCGCCGACGTTGAGCTCGATGATCCACATGGTTTTCTCCCCGGCCGTGTGGGGCCTTTGATTATGCTGAGAATCATATAAGACATCCGTCCAGTCAGCAACTTTTATTCCCTAACTAAACCGCACACCACGCGAAACGGGTGAGACCAGTGTCACAATGCCTACCCTGGGGGCGAAGGTCGCGCCCCGGATTCTATGGTTTATTGCATAATAACTAGCCGGCCGCCGGGCGCCGGCCGCCGGCCGCCGGCCGCCGGGAGCCGAAAAGACGCCGAGCGTGCACCCGGCGCGAGAAGTCGGAATCTCGCGGTGAGTGCACGCTCGGCGTGGCGTGTCAGCTTTGGCTAGCCCTCGATGGTGTAGCCCATCGGCATCAGCACGCTCTTTTGCTGGGTGAAGTGCTCGACGCCCTCGGGCCCGTTCTCGCGGCCGATGCCGGAGTTCTTGTAGCCGCCGAACGGGCAGCACGGGTCGAAGGCGTACCAGTTGATGCCGTAGGTCCCGGTGCGGATCTTCTCGGCGACCTTGATGCCCTTGTCGATGTCGGTGGTCCAGACGCTGCCGGCCAGGCCGTACGCCGAGTCGTTGGCGATCGTGATCGCGTCCTCCTCGGTGTCGTAGGGGATTATGCTCAGCACCGGGCCGAAGATCTCCTCCTGCGCGATCGTCATCTTGTTGTCGACGTCGGCGAAGACGGTGGGCTGCACGAAGAAGCCGCCGTCCAGGCCCTCCGGGCGGCCCCCGCCGCACACCAGCCGGGCACCCTCCTCGATGCCCTTGGCGATGTAGCCCTCCACGCGGGCGCGCTGCTTCTCCGAGATCAGCGACCCGATCTGGGCGGCCGCGTCCGACGGCGGGCCCACCGGCAGCGCCTGTACGAAACTGCTTACCGCCTCGACGATTTCGTCGTAGCGCGAGCGCGGGGCCAGGATCCGGGTCTGGGCCACGCAGGCCTGGCCGGTGTTCATGATCCCGGAGAACACCAGCATCGGGATCGCGGAGGCCAGATCGACGTCGTCGAGGACGATGGCCGCCGACTTCCCGCCGAGCTCGAGGGTGCACGGCTTGAGCATGTCCGCGGCGCGCCGGCCGATCTCCTTGCCGACGGCCGAGCTGCCGGTGAAGGAGAAGAGGTCGACGTTCGGGTTCGAGGTCAGCGCCTGGCCGGTGTCGATGCCGCCGGGCACCACCGACAGCACGCCCTCGGGCAGGCCGGCCTCGGCGAGCGTCTCCGCCAGAAGATTTGCGCTCAATGGTGTTTCGGCGGCCGGCTTGAGCACCACGGTGCAGCCGGCCAGCAGCGCCGGGCCCAGCTTGTTGACCGCCAGGAACAGCGGCACGTTCCACGCTACGATCGCGCCCACCACGCCGATCGGTTCGCGGTAGACGATGGTCTGCCCGTAGCCGCCGTTGCGGATCTCCCGCCATTTCACGTCGTCGGCGGCGGGGCCGGCGAAGTAGTTCAGCGCGCCGATCGAGCTCATCCAGTGCATGGTCTCGATGCCGGTGGGCGGTTGGCCGGTCTCGCCGGCGAGGACCTCGGTGAACTTGTCCTTGCGCTCCTCCATGAGCTTGAGCGCGTTGGCGATGACGGCCGCGCGTTCCTTCGGCGGCGTGGTGGGCCAGGGGCCGTTGTCGAACGCGGCGCGCGCCGCGGCGACCGCCGCGTCGACGTCGGCCGCCGCCGCCAGCGGCGTCTTGCCGACGTACTCGCCGGTGGCCGGGCAGTGCACCTCGATCACGTCGGAACTCGACGGCTCGGTCCACTTGCCACCAATGAAAAGCTTGTCGTATTCGGTCTTGATGTCGGGCATCTGCGCCGCTCCTCCTCATTGCTTCGCGCTGCATCGTCGCCGGCGCCCATGGGCGCCACCCTACCCAAGGGGACGCGAAACGAGAACATGTTTCATTCCCGCGGTTTGAGGACCAGCACCAGATTGCTGACGAGGAACTCGCGCAGCGCCGGCACCGACGTCAGCCACCAGGCCCATCGGGGGTGGTAGCGGGGAAATGCGGCGACCGCCGCGCCCGTGCTCGCGGCCCAGGTGAGCCCGTCGGCGGCCGACACCGCGAACAACGACGACCCGTAGTCGTTCTTGGCCCGGTGGCCGTGTTTGCGGGCGTACCGCGCGGCGGCGCGCGCGCCGCCCAGATAGTGGGTCAGCCCCATCTCGTGGCCGCCGAAGGGGCCCAGCCAGACGGTGTAGGACAGGACCACCAGCCCGCCCGGCCTGGTGACCCGCAGCATCTCGCCGCCGAGCTGCCACGGCCGCGGCACGTGCTCGGCGACGTTGGAGGACAGGCAGATGTCCACCGAGTCGTCGGCGAACGGCAGCGCCATGCCCGACGCCCGCACAAACGTGCCGTTCCCCCGGTCGACGGCCGGGCCGCCCGCGTGCATCTCGTTCGGGTCCGGCTCGACGCCGATGTAGCGGACGCCGGCGCGGCCGAAGGCCGCCGCGAAGTAGCCGGGGCCGCCGCCGACGTCGAGCAGCGTGCGGCCGGCCGGGGCCTCGCCGCGGCTCGCCCGCCACAGGTCGCCGACCATTGCCACGGTGTCGGCGGCCAGTGCCCGGTAGAACCGCGGCGGGTCGGGCTGCTCGTGGCGGAACGCCGACAGCAGCCGCAATGACCGCGCAAGCGTCGCCCGGCGGGCGAAGATGTCAGTGACGGCCACCGGCCAACCCTATGGCTGCGCGGCGGGCATCGTCGCCCGGCTGTGCTGAACGGCCGGTCTCCTCCTCCCGCCGCTGCGCGGCGGGCATCGTCGCCCGGCTAGGCTGATCCCGATGTCTCCCCTGCGCTCGGTGCTGCTGTTGTGCTGGCGCGACACCGGCCATCCCCAGGGCGGAGGCAGCGAGGCGTACCTGCAGCGCATCGGAGCGCAGCTGGCCGGCTCGGGCATCGCCGTCACACTGCGCACCGCCCGCTATCCAGGCGCGCCGCGCCGCGAGGTGGTCGATGGCGTGCGGATCGTGCGCGCCGGTGGCCGCTACTCGGTCTACGTGTGGGCGCTGCTGGTGATGGCCGTTCAGGAGGCCGGGGCGCGACTGGGGCTCGGGCGGCTGCGGCGGGCGCGGCCCGACGTGGTCGTCGACGCGCAGAACGGGCTGCCGTTTCTGGCCCGGCTGGTGTACGGCCGCCGGGTGGTGGTGCTGGTACACCACTGCCATCGCGAGCAGTGGCCGGTGGCCGGGCCGGTGCTCGGCCGGGTGGGCTGGTTCGTCGAGTCGAAACTGTCGCCGTGGCTGAATCGGCGCAACCAGTACCTGACGGTTTCGCTGCCCTCGGCTCGGGATCTGGTCGCCCTCGGGGTGGACGGCGAGCGGATCGCGGTCGTCCGTAACGGCCTCGACGAGGCGCCGGCGCCGTCGTTGTCCGGCCCGCAGGCGGCAACCCCGCGGGTGGTGGTGCTGTCGCGACTGGTCCCGCACAAGCAGATCGAGGACGCGCTGGAAGCCGTTGCGGAGCTGCTCCGGCGCAGACCGGGCATACCGGGTCTGCGCCTCGACATCGTCGGCGACGGATGGTGGCGGCAGCGGCTCGTCGACCACGTTCACTCCCTCGGCATCACCGACGCGGTGGTCTTCCATGGCCACGTCGACGACGTCACCAAACACCATGTGCTGCAGGGCTCGTGGGTACACGTGCTGCCCTCGCGCAAGGAGGGATGGGGTCTGGCGGTCGTCGAGGCGGCCCAACACCGGGTGCCCACCATCGGCTACCGGTCCTCGGGCGGCCTGTCCGACTCGATCGTCGACGGGGTGACCGGCATCCTGGTGGACGACCATGCCGAGCTGGTCGATCGCCTCGAGGAATTGCTGTCCGATCCGGTGCTGCGGGATCAACTCGGCGCCAAGGCGCAGATACGCACCGGCGAGTTTTCCTGGGCGCAGAGCGCAGACGCGATGCGCGGTGTGTTGGAGGCGGTACAGGCCGGCCGGCTCGTCAGTGGTCTGGTCGGCACCGGCATCTGAGCGCGCGCCCCGCGACGCATAAACCTATGCGACGTCTCTCGGCGTGTCGTCGCCATGATTTATGTGTCGTGGAGGGCGGCGCCCGCGCCGCGGCGGCGCCGAACAGCGCCGAACTGAGCCGACCACTGCGCCGGCGGCCCCCGCGATCAGCAGCGCCAGCCAAGCCAGGTGCGCGGCGAGCGTCACGTCGCGCCGGGCCGCGGACCCCTCCGCGGTGTCGCCGCCGATCCGGTAGAGCGCGATCTCGTCGTCACGGTAGACAGGCGCCAGGGCGTCCAGGGTGCGACGGGCCGCGCCCATGTCACCGGCGCTGCCCGATTCGACGACCAGCCACCCCACGCCGGCGCCGGCCGCCACGGACGGGTCGGGCCCCGTCAACAACAGGTCCTGGACCGCGCGGGCGTGGCTGCCCTCCCCTGGTACGACGACGCCGGAGATGATCAGGTCACCGGTGGTGAGCACGTCGGCGCGCACCCAACGAGGCAGCGGGTCCAGCACGGGTGCGGGACCGGACCACGAAAACCGCCGCATGGTCCCGGCCGGCAGCACTGCGACAGCGCGCGGATCGGCGTTGACCGCCGCCGCCACGGCCGCCCACCCCGGCGGGTAGCGCACCGGCATAACCCTTCCGCCCAGGCCCCACGCCAGGTCAGGCTGTGTCGCGATCAGCGCGAGGCAGCACACCAGCGCGGTGGCTGACGGTTTCAGCGGCCTTGCCCACCTGGGCAGCGTCACCACCGCGCCGGCGCCCGCCAGCGCATAGCCGGGCATCGCCAGTGCCACCCACTTCTGCCCGTCGCGCACCACGCCGAGGCCCGGTGCGGCATCGACCAGGGTGCCGAGCGCGCGCAGCCCCGGCCCGGTCGCCAGCG
>NZ_JBYCKY010000270.1:0-8428 GCF_057473605.1 Mycobacterium sp. TH-M82
CTCCAACCGCGCAGTCAACTCATCAATCCTGCGCAACGCCTCAACAACCACCCCCCGACGATCCATCAACCCAACCTCTCCAAAAGACGCCGCAGCAGTTCATCGTCGGTGAGGTCACCGTAGGCATCGGAGACGTCGGTGCTTTCGGATTCGGCGACCTCGATCAGCTCGGGAAGGATGCCGGCCAGGTAGCCGGTGAGTGCTTCGACGCTCGGGTAGTCGAACACCACGGCGGCGGGGAGAGTTTCGCCGAGGCTTTCCGACAGCGACCGCTGCAGGGTGATGCTCATCAGCGAATCCATGCCGGATTGGAAGAAACCCGCCTCCGGATCCAGTAGGTGCGGCGACGCCAGGCCCATCGCCGCGACGACCTCTGCGGTGACGTGCTCGAACACCAGGTCACGGCGCTGCGTCGGCTCGCAGTCGCGCAGCGCCTGCCGAAACTCGGTGACCGGATCGCCGGCACCGGCACCGTCGGCACTGCCGCCGGTGTCGTTCGCCAGCAGGTCGTCGACGATGTGCAGCGCGGCCCGGGTGCGATATGCGCCTGCCAGTCGGGCCCAGTCGGCGGCGACGATCATGGAGCGAACCGGGGCGTCCGGGCCGGTGACCAGGGGCAGCGCGGCGATCGCGACCTCGTCGGGCATGGGTTCGAGTCCGGAGTCCAGCATCACCTGGCGCTGCGCGTCGGATTGGGTGTCGGTCAGCGACTTCCACAGGCCCCAGTCGATCGCGGTGGCCGGCAGCCCGGCGGTTCGGCGCGCATAGGCGAAGGTGTCCAGGAAGGTGGTGGTCGCCGCGTAGTGGGCCAGCCAGCGCGAGCCGGTCACTCCGGAGATCGACGAGAACAGCACGAACTGCCGCAGCGGGTGCGTCAGCGACAGTTTGTGCAGCAGTGCCGCCGCATCAAGTTTCGGCCGGAACATCGAGGCGACGTCGTCGTCGGTCATGTCGCACAACGTCACCGGTCCGCCCCCGAAGGCGCCGAGGTAGATGCCGGAAAGCGGTGGCAGGTCGGCTCCGAACCGGCCGAACAGAGCGCTCATCGCGGTTTCGTCCGAGGCATCTGCGGCCACCGTCAGCAGCGTCGTCCCGGTCGCGGTCAGGCCGGCCGCCAGCTCGTCGAGGCGAGAACCCGGATTTCTCGACACCGCGACGATGGTGCCGGCGCCCATGGCGGCGAGTTGGCGGATCAGCTGCGGTCCGATGTTGCCGGTTGCGCCGATCACCAGGTGGCAGCCGTCCCCGTCGAGAACGACCGGGGCGGTTGGTGGCGAATAACCCGGGCGCAGGCGCGGGACTCGGCGGACACCGGCTCGGTACACCGCCTGGTCCTCGCCGTGATCAGCACCGCCGGCGGCTGTGGTGTCCGTGGCTTGCATGGCGTCGGCTTCGGCGGCCACATACTTCGCGGCGAGCGCGGCCGGCACCGACTCGTCGACATCAACGACGCCGCCCCAGATCTCGGGATGCTCCAGCGCCAGCGAACGGCCGAGTCCCCACAGCACGGCGTGATCGGGACTGGCCCGGTCACCGGCATCGACGGGCTGGGCATTGCGGGTGAGCAGGAACACCCTGGGCGGCTGGGATATTTCTGCGACCTCTGCGGCTGCCACTGCCGCCACTGCCAGCCGCCGGGCGGTGTTGAACAGGCCGTAGGCCGCTTCGGCGGTGAATTGCCCCGCCACGGGCTCGGGTGCGTAGAGCACTCGGGTCACTCCGGCGAGGGCGTCGGCCAGCGCCGACTCGGGCCCCGTGAGCACCGACGGACTCAGCACCCTGGCCGCACCGGCCGCACCGCCGAGCGAACGCGACATCTGGCCACCCGGATCGGCGTCGGCGATCACCAGCCAGGACTCACCGGTGCCCGGCGGGCGGTTCTGCGCGTCGGGCAGGCTGCGGGTCGGCCAGGCCAGCTCGCACCACCATTGCGGCGGGATCACTGCGCTGCTGTGCCCGCTGCTGTGCACCGGCCGCTCGGCGCCCGGCTCGGCCGATGCGCGCCGCTGCCGCAGCGGAGCGACGTCGAGCCAGTGGCGGGTGTGCTGCCACGCAGTGGTGGGCAGCACCGGATGCGGTTCGGGCGGGTGCGGGGTCTGCGGCGGGTGGCTGGTGTGCGTGCGGTTGAGGTTGGTGTGGAAAGTCACCGTGTCGTCGCCGTCGCGCCACAGTGTGCCGATGCTGTGGTGGTGGGTCTCCGATTCCAGCGTGTCGTCGATGGCGTGGATCAGTATCGGGTGGGCGCTGACCTCGATGAAGGTGGCGTGCTCGTTTGCGGCGTCGGTGATGGCCTGGCTCAGCCGTGCCGGTTGGCGCAGGTTGGCCACCCAGTAGTCGGCGTCCAGCGGTGCCGTGGTCGCAGTGGTTTCAGTGACTGTGGAGAAGAACGCGATGACCGGGTCCTCGGGGATCAGGCCGGTCAGTGCCGCCCGCAGTTCGGGCAGGATCGGATCCATCAGCGCTGTGTGCGAGGCGACCTCCATGTTGACCCGCCGGGCGAATCGGTTTCGGGCGCTCACCGCGACCGTCACCGCGTCGACCTGCTCGGGCCGTCCGGCGACCACGGTCTGGCGCGGCGAGACATAGCCCGCCACGCTCACACCCGGATACTCGGCGATGGCGGCCTCGGCGGCCTCGGCGTCCAGGTTGAGCAAGGCCACCGCGCCATCGCCGGCGAGCCGGGACATCAGCTGGGACCGGGCGGCGATCACCCGAAATCCGTCGGCCGGGCTCAAGGCCCCGGCCACCACGGCGGCGGTCACCTCCCCCATCGAATGTCCGATCACGGCGTCCGGGTGCACCCCGTAGGACCGCCACAGTTCGGTCAGCCCCAGCTGCAACCCCATCAGCACCGGCTGCACCTGCGCATCCCCGCGCAGCGGCTCACCGCCGGTGATCGCGTGCCACAGTGAAAATCCGACGTGCTCGGTGAAAACCGGATCCAGCGCGGCGACCGCGGTGGCGAACACCGGCTCGTCGACGAGCAACTGCCGACCCATCCCGGCCCAGTGCGAGCCCTGCCCCGAGTACACGAATACCGTTCCGGGGCCGCATGGTCCGTCGTGCGGGCCGACGAGTCCGGCCGCCGACCGGCCGGCAGCCAGGGCGTGCAACACGGCCACCGCATCCGCGCGGTCGCGGGCGCACACCGTGGCGAACTGGGCGTGCAGAGCGCGGTGGTGGTTGAGAGTGTGGGCCACATCGGGCAGTGAAACCCCGGCGCCGGCGCCGTCCATCCACGCGGCCAGCGCGCCGGCCGTCGACGCGATACGCTGCGGGGTCTGCCCGGAAATCACCAGCGTGCTGACCGCTGGATCGGGCTCACGGACGACAACAACGGCGGTGGCGTCAGGGGCTGGTGCCTGCTCGATCACCACATGCGCATTGGTGCCGCCGAATCCGAATGCCGACACCCCGGCCCGCCGTGGACGTTGCAGACCTGACGTGGCGGGCCACTTCTGTTGTTCAGCAACCACCTTCAGCCGCAACTGGTCGAACGGAATATGCGGGTTGGGGGTGTGGAATCCCAGGTTCTTCGGAATGCTCGAATGTTGCACCGCCAACACCGCTTTGATGAACCCTGCGATACCGGCGGCCGCCTCGAGATGGCCCAGATTCGATTTGATGGCACCGATCAACAGCGGCGAGGCTTCGGGGCGCCCGCGTCCCAGAACCGTGCCGAGCGCACGTGCCTCGATGGGATCTCCCAGCAGGGTTCCGGTTCCATGTGCCTCGACATAGTCCACTTCATGCGTCGGCACACCGGCATTGGCGTATGCCGCGCGCAGCACCGCCATCTGGGCGGCCGGGTTGGGCGCCAGCATCCCGTTGGACCGACCGTCGGAGTTGACCGCTGAACCCCGCACCACCGCCAGCAGCCGATCGTTGTCGCGCACCGCGTCACTGAGTCGTTTGAGCACCACCGCCCCGCAGCCCTCGCCGCGGACGAAGCCGTCGGCGTCCGCGTCGAAGGTATGGCAGGCACCAGTCGGCGACAGCGCGCCGGTTTGGTCGAAGGCCCGAAAAACGCCGGGCGACAGCAGCAGATTGACTCCGGCCGCGATGGCCAGGTCGCACTCCCGTGTTCGCAGGCTCTGGCAGGCCAGATGCACGGTGACCAGCGACGACGAGCAGGCGGTGTCTACTGTGACGGAGGGGCCGCGCAGATCAAGGAAATACGACAGGCGATTGGCGATAATGCTCAGCGCGCCACCGGGATTGCTCCATGCGTCAACACCGGCCAGATCGTAAGATGGCATGTAACCGTAGTCGGCGTAGCACGCGCCGGCGAATACCCCGGTCTGCGAGCGTCGTAGCGAACTCGACGGAATCCCGGCGTGCTCCAATGCTTCCCATGCGACTTCCAGCAAAAGACGCTGCTGGGGGTCCATCTTGGCGGCTTCGCGGGTGGAGATATCGAAGAATTCCGCGTCGAAGGCGTCGATGTCGGACAGAAATGAGCCCCAATGCGTGGTGCTGGCGAGCAACGCCGCGACCTCGGGTGAGCCGTCGTCGAACGGCGCCCACCGTTCCGGCGGCACCTCCCCTACCGCGGACCGGCCCTCGCATAGGAACTGCCACAACGAATCCGGACCGATGATCCCACCGGGAAAGCGGCAGCCCAGACCGACTACCGCGACGGGTTCATCGGAGGTGCTGCGCACCGGGCCGGATACCGGCTGGGCTGCGGTCGAAGTGGCGTCGGATTCCACGCCGCCCAGAAAACGCGCCAGCTCACCGATCGTCGGACGCTGCCAGAGCTCCACCGGTGAGACCTGCCGGCCGAGTAACTCAGACAGCTCCCCGCAGAGCACAACCGCGTCACGCGAGCCCACGCCGAGATCGTTGACCGACGCGTCGAAATCGACGTCATCGGGACTGCAGCCGATGTTCGTCACCAGGTAGTCGGCCAGCCAGTTCCGAAGATACCCTTCGTCGAAACCCGCATTCATGCGCGTAATCCGCTTCTCATCGCAGACCATCCCGTCCGGCCGGAGCCGATTCCACCTGTTCGAACAACTCATTCAACACACTGCTTGCCGAGTCGGGCAGCGCGTCAACAACAGCCGAACCTTCCTGCGGTACCAGCTTTTTAGCGAGTTGAGCCGCCAACGCCGAAGTCGTCGGGTGGTTCCACAGCATCGTCGCCGACAGCTCGATACCGACGAACTGCTCGGTCGCGCGTCGCACCGACATCGCCATCACCGAGTTCAAGCCCAACTCCGCGAACGGCCGGTCTAGGTCCAGTTCGGCTTCCGGCATGCGAAGTTCGCGGGCCAGGATGGCGCGCAGGCCCACCTCGAGTTCGCTGAGCAGCTCCGCTGCGGGCAGCTGCGACCAGGCTTTGGTGGATGCGGTCGACACAGTGCGGTCCACGCCGGTCTGCCCGTCCGGCGAAGGCAGCGGGACGATCACGGCTTGACCGACGTCGTAGCGTGCCACGTGTTCCCAGGCGGCGAAGGCTTCTTCGGCGCTGATCGGGCGTGAACCCATCCGCTCCAGCTCATCCAAGACCACAGCCGCGTTCGTGGCGAACCCCAGCCCCCGCCAGGCCACCCAGTCCAGGCTCATGGTGCGGCAACCTTGGCGGTGACGCGCCCGGGCCAGGCCGTCGAGGTAAGCGTTCGCCGCCGCGTAGGCGCCCTGCCCCGGCACCCCGAACACCGCACCGGCCGCCGCGGTCAGGAAGAAGAAGTCCAGCCCACCCGAGCCGCTCGGCGGGAACGTCTCGTGCAACACCCGGGCGCCTGCGATTTTCGGCCACAAGGTGTCACGCAGGCGGCTGTCGGCGATCTCGGTGAGAAGTTGGCCGTCGGTGACTCCGGCGGCGTGGATGACGCCGCGGATCGGTGGATCCCCGGCGTCGTCGCGTGCGGCCAGCAGTGCCTGGACCCCGTCGCGCGACCCGATGTCGACCGCTACCGCGTCAACCGAGACGCCACGGCGTTCCAGTGCCCGGATCGCGGCGATCTTGTGCCGGGCGTCGACCATGCTGGCGGGGTTGCCGGGATCGTCCCAGTCGCGCCTGGGCGGCAGCGGGGTGCGGCCGGCGAGCACCAGCCGGCGGGCACCGTGGTCCGCGAGCCACGTCGCCATCAGCAGCCCGAGTGCACCCATGCCTCCGGTGATCAGGTATGCCGCATCTGGCCTGCACCGCAACGGCTCTCGCACCGGTTCGCCGGAGATCGGCGTCAAGGCGGGGGTGAAGAACGTGCCGTCGCGCAGCACCAGGATGGACTTTGCCGGTGTGCTCAGCACACTGGCCAGCGCGGAAACGTCATCGGCGGTGTCCGCACGATCTTCACTGCCGCCCGGCGCGGCGGGGAGGTCGATCAGGCCGCCGCACAGCTGAGGCTGCTCGGCCCGGATCACGCCGGCGAGTCCCCAGAGGCAACCCTGGCGCACCGCGGCATCGGTGGCGGCCTCGCGGACGCCGCGGGTGATGATCCACAGCGCGGGCGGGTGGTTCTCCCGCTCCGCCAGCCTTGCGACCAGATCGGCCACTTCCGCCGACAGCCGGGTCGCGCAGTCGATGTCGCTGCCGGCTGCCGGTCCGGGGTCGGCGAGGTAGAGGACGCAGTCCGCGTCGGCGATGTCGGCAGGCCGGTGGCCCATGCAGGCGAGCTGATCGCGCAGCGTGCGGGCCGCCCCGGCACTGTCGCTCATCCCCACCAGCGCCACGGTGGCCGGGCTGTCGGATACCGGTCGTGCAGGACGCTCCCAGGGTTGCCAGTCGAACGTGTGCACCATGGTGCGCGGCTCAGTCGCGGGAGCCATCGAACCCAAATCCACAACGTCCACAGCGTCCACAGCGTCCACAGCGGCGTAGCGCAGTGCGCGAATGTCGATGCACGTCCTGCCGTCGGGTGTCTGCACGGCGATGTCGACGATCAGCTCATCCTCGGCGGTGTTGTTCCTGATGCGCCGCTGCACCTCGACCGAGCCGCACGGCTCGGTGAGTTCAGCCTCAAACCGTACGCTCTCGACTGCGGCTGGAACCATGAGCCGCGGGTTGGACCTGTCCACCAGCCGGGCGACATGCAGTGCCGCATCAAGCAGCGCGACCGTCGACCCCTCGGACAACTCCACATCGGCGTGCAGCCTGTCCGGCGTGGACCGGCCCGAGCGGACGGACCATCCGAACGGGCGTCCCTGGCTGCCCCACGTTCGCCACAGCGAGGTGACCGATTCGTCGGCGAACTCGGTGCCCGTTGTGTCGGGGTCGGGTGCTTCACAGCCATCCGCGCCGTCCGAGGGGTGGTGGGCGATACGTGCACTGAGGTGTCTGACCCAGTGGTGCACGGAGTCATCCGCTGCGAGTCTCGATGCCACAGTGATGAATTCAGCCTCACCGACCACCTGGATCACCCGCGGCTGGTCGACGGCGATCGGATATTCGAATCGGACGTTTGACAGCGTCAACACGCCAGTGTCACCCTGGCCGGTCGCGGTCGATGCAGCAGCCAGAGTCTGCAGCAGCACCGATGCCGGGACGACTTCGGTGCCGTGGTTTCGATGATCCCCCGGGTACGGCTTGGCTTCCGGTGTCAGCCGCGCCTGCCAGAGATGGGTGAGCGACGTGCCGGCGACCGCGATGTATGCACCGAGCAGGGTGCCCGGCCGGGGTGCAGCTTCTGCGGCCCGGGCTTTCTTGACTGGGTCCGGGACGGAAATCCAGTGGTGGGTGTGCTGCCAGGGCATGGCGGGCAGGACCGGATGCGGCCCGGCCGGATGCTGTGTCGGCGGGGGGCCGGTGGTGTGGATGCTGTTGAGGTTGGTGTGGAAGCCGAGTGTGTCATCGCTGTCGCGGGTCAGCGTGCCGATGCTGTAGTGCGGGGCAGGCGGGCCGGCGGGATTAGTTTCGAGCGTTTCGGTGATCGCATGGGTCAGGATCGGATGTGCGCTGACCTCGATGAAAATCGCGTGATCTTGGGCGGCGGCGGTGATGGCCTGGCTCAGCCGCGCCGGGTTGCGCAGATTGGCCACCCAATAGTCGGCGTCGAGCAACGGTTTTCGGTCCTGCGGTGGGTCGGCAGCGGTGGACAGGAACGCGATAGCGGGAAGTTCGGGGGCCAGGTCGGTCAGCGCCGCCCGCAGTTCGGGCAGGATCGGCTCCATCAACGCAGTGTGCGAGGCGACCTCCATGTTGACTCGGCGGGCGAAGCGCTCCGCTGCGCTGACCGCAGCGACCACCGCATCAACCTGCTCGGGCGGCCCGGCGATCACCGTCTGCCGGGGCGAGATGTAGCCCGCCACGCTGACATCCGAGACGTCGGGATACTCGGCCAGCAGCGCCTCGACGTCGGGGGCGTCGAGCTCCAGCAGCGCTACCGCGCCCTGACCGGCCAGCCGCGCCATCAACGCCGAGCGGGTCGCGATCACCTTCAACCCGTCGGCCGGGCTCAGCGCCCCGGCCACCACCGCCGCA
>NZ_JBYCKY010000271.1:0-1253 GCF_057473605.1 Mycobacterium sp. TH-M82
CCAGGTAGCCCGCTGCGAGTCCGGTGGCAACTGGTCGATCAACACCGGCAACGGCTACCAAGGCGGCCTGCAGTTCAGCCAGGGCACCTGGGCCGCCCACGGGGGCAGCGACTACGCACCGGCGGCTCAAATGGCCAGCCGGGAACAGCAGATCGCCGTTGCCGAGCGGGTGCTGGCAACCCAGGGCCGGGGCGCCTGGCCCGCATGCGGACACGGGCTGTCGAACCCGACGCCGCGCGACGTGCCGACACCGGCGGCGATGGACGCTCCCCCGATGGACGCCCCGCCGGAGGACGCTCCCCCGATGGACGCCCCGCCGGAGGACGCTCCCCCGATGGACGCCCCGCCGGAGGACGCTCCCCCGATGGACGCCCCGCCGGAACCCCCAACTCCGGCGGTGGAACTGGCCTCCGACCACCAGCCGGCACCCCCCGAGGACCTGCCGCCCGCGCCTCCCGAGGACCTGCCGCCCGCACCCCCCGAGGACCTCCCCCCGGCATCTGAGGACCTGGCACTACCGGCCGATCTGCCTGTGGACGCATCGGTCGTCAACGCCGGAGTCCAGGACCCCGCGCCGGCCGACGTGCCCCCGCCCCCGCCCGGCGACGACAATGACGCACCGGTGGCGCCACAGCAGGCCGACGACGTCGGCTACACCAGGCAGGTGTGGGAAGCCATCCGCGGGCTGGACGTCCACGGAAACGACGCGCTCGACGCCCTGGCGCGTCGGTCCTCCGTCATCTGAGGTCTGTCACCGGGGTCCCGCCGGTCGCGAGCTCGCGGTACCGCGTCGGCTTTGCGGACCGCGTCGGATCGGTGTGCGCGCCGTCAGGCCGAACCCACCCATTCGTCGGAACCATCGTCGAAGAACTGGTGTTTCCACACCGGTAACCGCGCCTTGACGGCGTCGACCAGCAAGGCGCACGCCGCGAATGCCTCTTGTCGGTGGTCGGCGGCCACCGCGGCAACCAGTGCCGCGTCACCGATGTGCAGGGCACCGATGCGGTGACTGGCCGCGATCGCGCGCAGCCCGCCGGACCGCTCCGCGATCTCGGCGACGACATCGGTCATGACCTGTAGGGCCGATGGGTGCGACGAGTACTCCAGGCGCACTACGCGGCGCCCGCCGTCGTGGTCGCGGATCACGCCGACGAACCCGACGACGGCCCCGGCCGACCGGTGGCGCACCAGGTCTTCGTGTTCGGACACAGAGATCGGCCGGTCGGTGATGTCGGCCCGAACGACCAGCGTCA
>NZ_JBYCKY010000272.1:0-2098 GCF_057473605.1 Mycobacterium sp. TH-M82
CGGCGCTGGCATCGAATGTTTTGCAGCGGCCGTCGGCAGCCATCACCCTGGCCTTGGTGAAGTTGATCGCCAGCGCCGGCGACAGGATGACGTTGACGCCGCCGGCCAGCGCCAGCGTGCATTCCCCGTCCCGCAGGCTGCGGCACGCCAGGTCGACGGCGACTAACGACGACGAACAGGCGGTGTCGATGGCCATGCTCGGCCCGTGGAAGTCGAACACGTAGGAGAGCCGGTTGGCGGCGATGCTCAACGCGTTCCCGGTGCCGGTGTAGGCGTCGACCAGCTGCGGCTGACCCATCCGCAGGTATCCGTAGTCGTTGGTGGCGATGCCGACGAACACCCCGGTGCGGCTGCCGGTCAGCCGGTCCGGCACCTGCCCGGCGTCTTCCAGCGCCTCCCATGCCACCTCCAGCAACAGCCGCTGTTGCGGGTCCATCTGCGCCGACTCGCGCGGCGAGATGCCGAAGAATCGATAGTCGAAGCAGTCGATCCGCTCCAGGAAACCGCCGCGGCGGCTGACCGCGGTACCCGGCACCGACGGATCCGGGCTGTAGAAGGCATCGGCGTCCCAGCGGTCCGACGGTACGTCGCCGGTCGCATCCACACCCTCGGCCAGCAGCCGCCAGAAGGCCGCCGGCCCGTCGGCACCCGGAAACCGGCAGCCGATGCCCACGATCGCGATCGGCTCGTCGGCGACGGCCGAGTGGTCGTCGGCCGGGGCGGCCGGTACCGGCGCGGCGTCTCCGGCCAGATGGTCCGAGAGAATGTCGATGGTGGGATATTCGTAGGCCAGCGTGGGCGAGAGGTCACGCCCGAGCCACGCCTCCAGCGCTGTCGTCAGCCGGACCGCGTGAATGGAGTCCAGCCCGTAGAAGGCGAACGGACGAGACGGATCGATCTCGGCTGCCGGCAGTTCGAGTTCGGAAGAAAGCTGGGCGATCAGCCAGTCCGCGATCTGCGCGGCATCGGGCCCGCCCTGTTCCGGCGGAACTCGGGGGGCTGGCGCGGCCGGCTGAGCCTTCGGCGCTTTCGGCTGTGACTTCAGCGGCGCACGCCACTCGGTGACCACCGGAAGCTCCCCGTCAAGGAACCGCCGGCGGCAGGCGCTGCGCGCGATCTTGCCGCTCGACGTGGTCGGCAGCGCCAGCGGCTCCACCAGCACCACGGCGTGGGCCCGGAGCTCGTGGCGCTCGGTGACCGCCGTCCGGACGCTCTGGATGATCTCGGCGAGCTCAGCCGCGCTGACCTGACTGTGGTTCACCTCCTGGGCGACGACGAGTTCTTCGGCGGCGTCCGGCTCCGGTGCCACCGAGAAGACCGCGCCCCGGCCGGGCATCAGCGCCGGGTGGCAGTCCTGGACGGTGAGCTCGATGTCGTTGGGGTAGTGATTGGTGCCGCGGATGATGATGAGGTCCTTGCGGCGCCCGGTGACGAACAGCTCGCCGGCGCGCAGAAAGCCCAGGTCCCCGGTGCGCAGGAACGGGCCTGCACCGGCATCGGACGGCCCGGCCAGATAAGCGGCGAACGCCTCCTCGGACAGTTCCGGCGCTCCCCAGTAGCCCTGCGCGACGCTCGGCCCGCCGACCCAGATCTCGCCGACCCCGTCCGGTGGACAAACACGGCCCGTCTCCGGATCGACGATGACGACCCGCTGACCGCCCTGTGGCCGGCCGCAGCCGACCAGCGGTGCGGCGCTGGGATGTTCCAGCTCGCTCTCAGTGACGTCCACGACCCGGTTCTGGCCTAACGCGACACGGTCGATGTGCCGCACCACCGGCACCGGCGAGTCCGACCCACCCGAAACCAGCAGCGTCGCCTCCGCCAGCCCGTACACCGGAAGAAACGCCTGCGGGGAGAATCGGGCCGGGGCGAAGGCGTCGGCGAAGTCCTGCAGGGTCGCGGTGCGCACCGGCTCGGCGCCGCACAGCGCCGCCGACCATCCGGACAGGTCGAGCTCCGCGCGCTGTTCGGGCGTGCTGAGTTCGACGCACAGGTCGTAGGCGAAGTTGGGTGCGGCGCTGATGTCGGCGCGATGCCGCGACATCGCTTCCAGCCAGCGCATCGGAGCCTTGATGAACGCATTCGGCGGCATCAGGAC
>NZ_JBYCKY010000273.1:0-8800 GCF_057473605.1 Mycobacterium sp. TH-M82
GCTGGTAGCCTGCTAGCGGCCAGGGGCTATGGCGCAGTTGGTAGCGCGACTCGTTCGCATCGAGTAGGTCAGGGGTTCGATTCCCCTTAGCTCCACAGAGAAAAACCCCAGCTAACGCTGGGGTTTTTCGTTTGCGCTGGCTGGATCGCTGGCACCCGGGTGCCGCACAGATGCCGCAGGAGGTTTTTGGGAGGCTTTGATGGCGGCGTCCAGGCTGCCGGCGACGGCGTCCAGATCGGTGTCGAACAGATGTAGATGTTCGCGGTGACGGTCGGTGTCGAGTGGCCCATTGTTTTCTGCACGTAGCGGAGGTTGGCCGCGTGCTGGTGATCCGGCGCGATGACAACGGCCACTAGGAAGCGCCCGGCGGAGTGCTCGAACTCGATGAATCCTTCGAGGCCGGCGTGCGGCGTGAAGTCCTCGAAGAAACCGGGCTGACCGTTGACTTGGAGCGCCTTACCGGCGTCTACAAGAACCTCACCCATGGGATCGTCGCGCTCGTCTACCGATGCCGTGCCGTCGACGGGGAGGTGCACCCGACCACCGAGGCTCGCGAGGTCCGGTGGATGACAAGGGATGAGGTCGAGTCGGCGATGAATCCTGCCTTTGCGGTGCGGGTTCTGGATGCGTTCAGCGACGGCGTCGAGTCACGAGTGCACGATGGCGTTAATCTCCTGCAGTGCTAGCCGAGGCGTAGTCCGTGTTTGGTGCCGACTACGTCTCAGGAGCCCGCCGCGCGCTGCGTCGTGGCTAGCCATTGAGCGGCCGGCTCCTGCAGCCGGTCCAGCACCAACGCTTCGGGTACGGAGGTGTACCGAGCGAGAGCACAGAGGTAGGTGCGTGTCGCGAACGCCGCGTACATGGTCGAGTGCGCCGTAACCGTGAGTGTTACGTGCATCGCTGCCGTCGACACACCCCCCACCGAGGGGCCGGTGGACGCGTACCCGACTAGCCCAGCCTGCCGGAAGCGTCCGTGCGTGGCAGCCGACAGCAGCGAGTACGGCAACCCCGCCAGGTCCTCCTCGTGCAGACCTGAAGCCCGATAGAGATCCTTTACCAGCAGCGTCTCCGATGGCGGCGCATCGGATTTCGACTGGTCTTCGCGGACCAGGAACGGTGCCTCCCACGGCCGGGGGTTCTTGCGTTGGCCCTGCACAAGTCCCGCCGTCGCGCCGACAGTCAGGTAGTCCGCGGTGCGCTTCGTGCGGAAGGTGATCGCCTCTTCGTCGTGCGCCGGCATCGGTAGGTCATACAGTGCCGCCAGCTCCTCGTTCAGGTAGCGGCGCAGCCGCTCGTCCCGCGACTCGGCGGCGAGGACGTACCACGCCTTCGCTCCGATGACGGCGCATGTTCGCGCCAGCGGGAACGGCGCGAACACGACCCGATCGGCGCGCATGGCGGCGGCGATGCCGAGGAGGAGGTCGCACTGTTCGTGACCGGCGGCGACTTGCTGCGTCGCCAAAGTCAGCAGTGTCTGCTTGGACTGCGTCCCCGGGTGCTCTGAATGCGCGGCGCAGTCCCGCAACGCCTCGCTCCCGATGTTGAACGGGTGCGACAGCTCCCCGCTGAGGAGGCCCTCGGCGGCGTCCACGAAGCGCATCACGACGTCGGCGAAGTTGTCGAACTCCGGCGGCGTCGGGTGACCGGTACGAGGTGTTGGCGGCTTCACCGAACGAGCCCGTCAACGGGGCGGTGGTGCAACACGGTGAAGGTCATCAGACGAGGGTAGGCGCCGGGTCCGACATTGGCATCGGCGCGGCTTGCGGGCGGGTGTGCGACATGAATGTAGGTAGCGAGGGTTGAAGCTGGTCATTGGGTAGTCTGGTTGTGGAAACAACATCCAGACAGGACGCCGGAGTGGACGACGCCCCGCTTGACGATCTGGAGCAGCAGAGGGTGCGGCTCTATGAGCAGCTGGCTGCGACGGGTGACTTCCGGCGCGGCTCGATCAGCGAGAACTACCGTCGCTGCGGCAAGCCCAATTGTGTGTGCGCCCAGCCCGATCATCCCGGTCATGGGCCCCGGTTCTTGTGGACCCGCACTGTGGCCGGCCGCGGCACCAAAGGCCGGCAGCTGTCGGCGGCCGAGGTGGAGAAGGTGCGCGGTGAGCTGGCGAACTACCATCGCTTCGCCGAGGTCAGTGATCAGATCGTGGCGATCAACGAGGCGATCTGTGAGTCGCGCCCGCCGAATGCGGCCGGCACGGTTTCGTCCACGGCCGACACGGAGGCCGAAAAAGATGACATGTGATGGGGACCTCCTCGGCTCAGACGCTCGTTGGTATAGGCGTCAGAAAAATGTTTCAGGAACTCGAGGAGGTCCCGATGACGATGGTAGGCGGTTTGGACGTGCACCGAAAGCAGACGATTACGTGGATAGCGATGGCTTGGTGCGCTGGGGTGAGATTCGCCCCGCGACGCGCAAGACATGGCGGGCCTGGCTTGCCGAACACTGCTCGGACGGGGACGCGGAGTTCGCGCTGGAGGGCTGCACCGGGTGGCCGTATGTCGTGGAGGAACTGCGTGCTGCCGGAATCGGGGCGCATCTGGGCGATCCGGCCGAGACCGCAGCGCTGCGAGGCCCCAAGAAGCGCGCCAAGACCGACCGAGCCGATGCGCGGCTGTTACGCACCCTGCTGCTGGAGGGCCGGTTTCCCGAATCGTGGATCCCGCCGGAACACGTGGTGGAAATCCGCACCCTGGGCCGGTTGTACTGCACGCTGATGGAGGATCGCCGCGGTTGGCAGCAGCGCATCCACGCCCAGTTGTTCCACCAGGGCTGCCCACCAGTCTCAGCGTTGCTGTCGGTGGCAGGCCGCGAAGCGCTCGCGGGCGCCGAACTGTCGCCGGCGGGTCGCCACGCCAGCTGGCCGCCCGCCCGCACCATGGCAAGAACCCGACACTGGCAGTGGAGCGCAAGCTGCTGCGGCGCTGCTATCACACGCTGCGTGAGCTCGGCGACACCGCGTTAAGCGCACCCACCCCTACCCGCGAGGCTGCCTGAGATGGCCTGTGCGCGTGCCCTACCCACACATCAGCTGATGCCTGCGGCTAACTCCTGCAAGCCCCCTGCGGCCACCCCCGTGCGGGGTGGACCTCCCGAAAAGAATGAGCGGTCGCACCTTTTCGCTCGCCCGCACGTCGGGCAACCCATCCATCATCATGTCGCCGGACCCTCGTCCGCGGACCCAGATAAGGCTGTGCGCCGGCGTGAACCCAAGTCTTCGCCTCGCTCCCCGCCAACCGAGTATGCGGTGGACCGCAGCCGGCCTCAAGGTCGTTCGTCCTCGCTGCGCTGCGGGCGCTCCACCTCGACCCCGGCTGCGGTCCACCGCCTCAAGCACGGGCGGGAGCGAGAGCAAAACCCAAGAACCAACAGATCCGCGACTCTTGACGGGGGTCGCCATCACAGATAAGGGGGCTCCGCGGGGGGCGCTCGAAACCGAACTCGCGGCCGAGGTAGACCGGCTGGCCGAGCTGGCCACCCGGTCGCTGGGCCCGTCCGGCGAGGGCTTGGCAGCGGTAAAGCTGGCGATCCGCACCGCGATGACCCGGTTGGGCGCCTCGCTGCTGGGCCGGTTGCTGGCTACCGACGCCGGGCACCGCGGGCCCCGGATCGACTGCGGCGACGGTCATCTCGCGGAGTTCCTCGGCTACCGGACCAAGACAATCCAAACCGTGCTGGGATCGGTCGAGCTGCGCCGCGCCTACTACCACTGCGCCTCGTGCAGGTGTGGCATCGTTCCGCGCGACGACGAGCTCGGTGTCGCGGGGGTGTCGCTGTCGCCGGGGCTGCGCAAGATGACCGCGCGCGCCGCCGCGGCCGTCCCATTCGCCAAGGCCGCTGACCTGTTGGCCGAGCTCGCCGGTATCGCGTTGAACTCCAAACGAATTGAACGCAGCGCCGAAAACGACGGCGGCGCCGCCGCGGCGCGCATCGAGGCCGAGGCCACCGGCATCGCGCGCGGGCAGGTCAGCGTGCTGCCTCCCACCCACGTCCCTGACAAGCTCTACCTGGCCATCGACGGCACCGGCGTGCCGATGGTGCCCGCCGCCGTTGCGGACCGCGCCGGCAAGGCGCCCGACGGGCGGGCCCGCACCCGCGAGGTCAAACTGGCCTGCCTGTTCACCCAGACCACCATCGATGAGCAGGGCCGTCCAGTGCGCGATCCGGACTCGACCAGCTATTTGGCCAGCTTCGCCCCCGCCGCCGAATTCAGCACCCAGGTCCACGCCGAGGCTCGCCGACGAGGCGCCGACCACGTCCGCCAACTTGTCGTCCTCGCCGACGGCGCACCCTGGATCTGGGACCTGGCCACCGCGATCCTGCCCGAGGCCACCCCGATCGTGGACCTCTACCACGCCCGCGAACACCTGCACGACCTGGCCGCCGGGCTCGCCGGCGTGCTCGGTGACCAGCACCCGGACTGGTTGGCCGCCCGGCTGGTCGAACTCGACGCCGGCGACATCGAAACACTGGTCGCAGCGACCGACCGGCTGCACCCGCAGATGTCCGACGACACCGCTCACCAAACCGCAAAGGCGCTGGCCTACTTCAAAACTAATGCCCACCGAATGCGCTATGCCTACTTTCGCGAACACGGCATGTTCGTCGGATCCGGAGCCGTTGAGGCCGGCTGCAAAGCCGTCATCGGCCAACGCCTGAAACTATTCCGCATGCGTTGGAATGTTCCCGGCGCCACCGGCATCCTCACTTTGGCTGCCAGCAGGCCAGCGACCGCTGGGACCAGATCTGGGCACAGCCACACAACCAGACAGCCACCGCCATGACCGCTTGACCAGGCGGCCCATCAAGATCAAATTTCATCGCCTACAAATTTGTCGCACACCCCCACTAGGTGCTCGTTTAGGCCAGTTGTCCGCAGCAGGGTGTAGTATGGTCGGCTGAGTTCTTCCTGCTCAGCACCTTGAGCACCAGGAGCAGTGATGGACTACTACCGCGAAGTGCTGACAGACGACCCCTTTCGTCGCAGTCAACGGGACCGCCCAGGCGACTACGCCGACGAGCCCGACAAAGGCGACCTGTTTGGCCTTCGTCGACGTCCGCGACATCTTCGCGTACTGCTGGACCGGGACTCACTTGGTGAGCCGGCCACTGAGGAAGACGTAGAAACGCGACGGATCTTCGACGCCCTGCTGTACCGGCGTGCGCCCGTCGACGCACTGTTCGTTGACATGTCGAAAGTCAACGACCCCGACGACGAGCACGACCGGACGCCCAATGTTGTGCACCTTCGGGATTACACCGCCAACAAGGGTTGGTCGTCGTATCCGGGCCCGCAGTATGGCTACCGAGTCGTATTCGGAGGAAACAGTCGCACTCGGGAGACGCACGGCAACATCAGCCCGCAACCGCAGCTGATTCAGAACTGGTTTGGGTTCGCTGGGGAGGGTGGCCCGCAGCTTCAGCAAGCCTCGGCGGAAGACATTCAGCGCCACGTTTTGTTGACGCAGCTTGGCCGCACGGTCGCCGATATTGTCGTGAGCGAGTCTGCAGTGGCGCGCCGCACCGATATACCGGCCAATCATGAGGCGAACGTGTTTAGCCGTGCCCAGGCAATACCAATCATTTCGCACTACCTACGGACGCAGCAGATCTATCTTCTGAACCCGGTGACAAACGAGTTGGCCGGGAACCGCCAGGTTTGGTACCACTCAGCGGTTTACGCGATGGCACCAGGTATCAACTACTGGGAAGCCAAGGCCGATTATGCGCTTCAGCGGCAGTACAAGTCCGACTGTAGCGAAATGATCGGGCGGTTGATCCGAGCGTTCAAGGCGTGGGATGACCTTCGATTCCATCTCGGAGCGCTACAGACAATGGACTCGTACGACGATGTTGCCGACTGCGTCGACCGGGTGCTGTGGTCACTTTGCGGTGCCGTCGACGTGATAGCGCGGTCGTTACATCTCGCACTGCAGCTGCCTGGAACGGAGAGAAATGCGAAGTTCCATGGCGACTGGTACAGGGTGCATTTCAAGGCGAATTACGCACAGGCGGCCGGAATATCGAACGTGGATGCCACACAGGCTGCCCTGAGTACAGTCTTTAAGTTACGCAACACAATTCACTCCCACTCACTGCGTGCGGTCGGAGCGCTCAAGGAGCCTGCACCTTATGTCGGGAAAGAGCATGGCCGCGTTCAGCTTCTGATCCCGCGTGACGTGTACGACGAAATCGATGCGACTCAGCGCGCTCGGTGGGGTTTTGAGGAGATTGCGCCGGGAACGGCATTGCCCGCTGCCGCAGATCTGGCGACGGTGGCGACGGCCGCTCTCAACGCCGTGTTTTCCTTCATCGACCAACTGTGCTGGATGATCTCGTTTCAAGGCATTCAAGGCAAGAACGACGTGTTGGAGCTGGACGTGTTCACCGTTGTCAAGGACGGGCGCGAAATGGCCGCGATCATCCGGCGGATGATCGGGTTCACGAGAACTGAGTCGGAGACCCTCGGAACCCCGTACGACACATAGTGACGACTGCCCTGTCCGAGGGTCACCGCGCCACCCACCTTGGCAAGCCGGGTGCCCTACCGTGCGACCTTGCCAACCCACCGGCGGAATCTTTTGCCGGTACATTGCCGTTATGACGCAGCTCACACAGGTTGCCTAGAAAACGCCGTCCGGTTCTTATGCTACGAAACCTATTGTGCCGCAGTGTAACGCAAGATTTATTGGACGCGAACAGCCTTGTCCTGCTGCTTCTTCGCCGCCCGCTGAGTGTTTCGGACGAGCTTGATTATGTGGCCTGCCGCTGCTGGTCAGCGGCACGTTGTGCATCCCGCGCCGCGCGCCGCATTGCGGCGCGACGAGCTTGCGTGGGCGTCATTCGCCTCACCATCACCTAATGATCCACCTCCCCACTGACAGACCAAGACATTTCCGACGGCGTGTGGCGAACGCATCCGCAACATTATGACGAGCCTGTTCAACCCGTCGAGCAGCCGCTGCAGGCACTAAAGAACGTTCGGGAATACAGTGACTGATAGTCATAGAGAAAGTCCGGTGTGGGCGAGGAAGGCGAAACACAGGTCGTAGCTGGAGCCGATGCGGTTGAGTCCGGATTCGGCCGCGGCGTGGGCTTCGTCGATGGTGTCGGGGCACAGGTTTGCCAGTTCGACGGTTTTGAGGTTGCCCCATACCATTTCGATTGGGTTGAGGTCGGGGGGCTGTTGACCGTCACGGTGGATGGCGACCACGGACCGCTTGATCGTCATCGGGGGTGCCGACGGACCGCTACCGGGGACGGTGTTCGTCTGCATCATCAGCGTGCACATGAATATCGGGCTGCCTGGTGAGCGTTGCGCCGTGGCCGGCGGATCGTGTGCATGGTGACGGCCGAATTCTTGGTCGTCATCCACAGTGACGATCGGCGGCCAGAGTCGTTGTCCCCAACACGAATTGACCCCTGTCGGAATCCGGCTGTGGTAGGCAAGGCTGGTGAACCATGACTGTCGACCGCAGCAGTGATCGTCGCCCGAACCGCCGAGCTGGCCGAGGACCATCTCAACGCTGGGACGCTGCACTGCCCACGATGCGCCGGCCGGCTCGCCAGATGGGGGTTTGGACGGTGCCGCACGATCCGCTCCCACGGCGCGGCGACAGTGACGCTGCGACCACGGCGGGTGCGCTGCTCGGACTGCGAATCCACCCACATCGTGTTGCCAACGGCATTGCAGGCCCGCCGTGCCGACACCACCGAGGTGATTGGGGCGGCGTTGCTGCACAAGGCCAACGGCCTGGGCTACCGGCGCATCGCCGCCCGCCTCCGCCGACCCGAGTCGACCGTGCGGCGCTGGCTGCGTCGCGCCACACCCAAGCACCTGCACTGGATGTACCAGCGTGGGGTCCAGCGGCTGATCGAGGTAGCCCCCGACACCTTCGCTGAACTGCGATTCGTCGGCCACCAACTGCGCGACACCCTGTTGGTGCTCTGTGCCGCCGCCTACTGGGACCGCCACCGGCTGGGCTTGCCCGACCCGCCCTGGACGATGGTCGGCATCTACACCCTGGGCAGACTGCTCGCCCCGCCGCCTGGCTGACCGTTCCGCTTGCCCGGGCTATCGGCTCTGGGGGTGGCTTGGTCGTGCCCGCACGCCACGCCGCAACTCCGATCCCGACCCCCGAGGCCGTTCGTCGTCACCAATAGCGCCGGGCCGCTCCGTCAGTACGGCCACGACCGCATCACTTCGCCGAGGGCCGCGTCACCCTGCCCATGAACACCGAAAACCTTGTCGTCATTCACCGTGACGCCGTCATCGTCATCCTCAACGACGGCCAACAGGGGCGTAGGCCGGGAGCCGTTCGACGGTGAGCCATTCTTGCTGGCTGGCGATCCAGGTTGTCATGGCTTTGGACTTGTGTGCGGGCAGGTTGTCCCAGATCACGGTGATCTTGTCGGCGCCGAAGTGGGTGTGCAGGTCGGTGAGGAACTCGATCAATGAGTCGGTGTTGTAGGAACCTTCCTTGATCTGGAAGCACAGCGCGGCTCCGCTGGCGTCGGGTCGGTAGGCCAGCGCACCCGACATCGACAACCGGGTCCAGCAGAAGCGGTGTCGCAGCACGGGGGTGTGGCCCTTGGGCGCCCAGGTCCCTCTCACCGGGGGGAGCAGGCAGAAGCCGCTCTCGTCTTGGAAGATGATCCAGGCGCCGCGGCGCCGCGCGCTTTTTTATGCGCGGCCAATCCTGTTTGACCCAGGTGGCGATCGCCTCGTCGTCGCGTTCGATGGCGCGTCGCGCCGGACGCTGTCTGCTCCACCTCAGCCGCTCCCGCAGCAGGG
>NZ_JBYCKY010000274.1:0-7433 GCF_057473605.1 Mycobacterium sp. TH-M82
GCGCGAGCGGATGCTGTGGCAGGGTCTGGCGCAGCTCGCGGTCGGCATCACCCACATCCAGCGTGGCAACCGCAAGGGCGCGATCACCCTGCTGCAGAGCGCATCCGGCCGGCTCGCCAATGACCGGGGATCGCCACCGTACGCCATCGACATCCCCGGGCTGCTGGAGTTCGCCGCCGCGTTGGTCGATGACCTCACCGCCGGGGCAGGGATCACACCGGAGCGGTTGCACCCCCGATTCGTCGTCTAGGGTGGCCCGGTGATGGCGCCGACCCAGCCGACCCAGCCGACCCGGTGGACGCTGGCCGACGGCCGCGAGCTGCTGTTCTTCGCCTTGCCCGGCCACCCGCCGGCGCCGGTGCCGGACCGGCGGCCGCTGCCTCCGCGCGACCCGGAGCCGCCGGAGCTGCGGTTCGATGCGGCCACCGGGCAGTGGGTGATCATCGCCGCGCAACGCCAGGACCGCACCTACCAGCCGCCGGTCCAGCAGTGCCCGCTGTGTCCGGGACCGAGCGGGCTGACCAGCGAGGTGCCGGCCGCAGACTACGACGTCGTCGTCTTCGAGAACCGCTTCCCCAGCCTGGCCGGCAACGGGCCGGCTGCGCTCACCCCGCCCGACGACGACGGGTTCACGGGGTTCGTCTGCGCTGCCGGGCACGGCCGCTGCGAGGTGGTCTGCTTCTCTGCCGACCACACCGGGTCGTTCGCCGGCCTGGACCTGCCGCACGCCCGGCTGGTCGTCGACGCGTGGCGGCACCGCACCGCCGAGCTGATGGCCACGCCCGGGATCGAGCAGGTGTTCTGCTTCGAGAACCGCGGTGAGGAGATCGGGGTGACGCTGAGCCATCCGCACGGCCAGATCTACGGCTACCCGTACCTGACGCCGCGCACGGCGGCGATGCTGGCCCAGGCTCGACAGCATCGAGTCAGCCACGCCAGCAATCTTTTTGCCGATCTGCTCGGCTCGGAGATTGCCGACGGCAGCCGGATAGTCGCACGCAGCGAACTGTTCACCGCGTTCGTGCCGTTCGCCGCGCGCTGGCCGGTGGAGGTGCATCTGTACCCGAACCGATTGGCGCGCAACCTGACCGAGCTGCACGACGCGGAGCTCGACGGCTTCACGTCGGCCTACCGGGATCTGCTGCAACGGTTCGACCGGATGTACGACGCGCCGCTGCCGTACATGGCCGCCCTGCACCAATACAGCGACACCGAGGCGCAGCAAGACGGCTATTTCCACGTCGAGCTGATGTCGATTCGGCGCACCGCCACCAAGCTGAAATACCTGGCGGCCTCCGAGTCGGCGATGGATGCGTTCATCGCCGACGTGACGCCCGAAGTAGTGGCGGCACGCCTGCGGGAGCTCGCGCCCGATGATTGACGAGGCCGTCGGATACTGCGCACCCGGGCGGATCAACCTGATCGGCGAGCACACCGACTACAACGGCGGTTTCGCCCTGCCGATCGCCCTGCCGCAGCGCACCACGGTCACCTTTACGCCGGCACACGTCGACACCGTCACCGTTCAAAGCGACCACGCCGATGGCGTGGTCTGCATTCCGGTGAACACCGCCCCCGGCGACGTGACCGGCTGGGCGGCATATGTGGCCGGGGTGATCTGGTCGCTGCACCGCGACGGCCATCCGGTGCCCGGCGGAGCGATGACGATCACCAGTGACCTGGCGATCGGATCGGGCCTGGCGTCGTCGGCGGCGCTGGAGTGCGCGGTGCTGGGCGCGGTGGCGTCGGCTACCGGAGTCACCATCGACCGGATCGAGCAGGCCCGAATCGCCCAGCGCGCCGAGAACGACTATGTCGGTGTCCCGTCGGGTCTGCTGGATCAGTTGGCGTCGCTGTTCGCCGAGCCGGCGACCGCGCTGCTGATCGACTTCCGCGACATCGCCGTGCATCCGGTGCCGTTCGATCCGGACGCCTCCGGCGTGGCGCTGCTGCTGATCGACTCCACGGTGCGGCACAGCCACGCCGACGGCGAGTACGCGGCACGCCGGCAGTCATGCGACCGGGCAGCCGCCGACCTGGGCGTGGGTTCGCTGCGGGATGTGCAGCATCGCGGAACCTCGGTGCTCGACGGCGTTGCCGACCCGGTCGATGCGCGACGTGCCCGCCATGTGCTCACCGAGAACGATCGGGTGCGCGATTTCGTTGCCGCACTTGCCGAGTTGGATTTCACCGCCGCCGGCCGGCTGCTCACCGCGTCGCACCAGTCCATGCACGACGACTTCGCCATCACCACCGACCACATCGACCTGATCGCCGACAGCGCGGTGCACGCCGGTGCGCTGGGCGCGCGGATGACCGGCGGTGGTTTCGGCGGTTGCGTGATCGCGCTGGTGCCCGTCGACCGGGCGGAAGCCGTCGGTGATGCGGTGCAACGGGCTGTCAGCGGTGCGGGCTACGACGAGCCGGTGGTGAGCCGGGCGTACGCTGCCGCCGGGGCAGGTCCGGACGTCGGTTGTGGCTAGGGCAGCGCCACCACTAGACCCGTATCGTGGTCAGTCCCGGGATGTCGTCGTAGTCCGCATCCTGTGTGACCACCGGAATCTCATGCGCGATAGCTGTCGCCGCTATCCAGGAGTCGTTGAGCGGCATCCGTTTACCCACATCACGCAGCGCAACGCGTAGCCCGGCCCACGCGGATGCCACCGACCTGTCGATCGGGACGGGTTCGAAAGTATCCGCTCGGGTAAGGGTCTCCAGCCGGCGTGTGCGCGTAGCGGTGTCGGCGGCAGTCAAAACACCTAGGCGCAGCTCCGCGATGGTGACGACAGACACGCAGATGCGTTCGGGGGGCGCGGCGGTCAAAGGTGGCTCGCGCTCGACGGCGATGAACAACGAGGTGTCAGCCAAGCCCAGTGCGGCCATCAGTGGGGTGTGACATCGTCGGTGGAGTCGGGCAACAGTTCGGCCAGCTCCGCTGCGAGTCCGGCGTCGGCCCGGCCTCCCGCGAGATGCCGAGTGAACTGCTCCCACGACATGGACGCTTCCCGCTTCGGCAGCGGGATGAGCTCAGCGACAGGTCGACCGCTCACCGTCACCCGCAGCCGTTCACCCCGCTCTACCCTGCGCAGCACCCCGCTGACATCGTTGCGCAGTTCGCGCGCGGCTACGTCAGTCATGCAGACATCGTAGCAGAAATGCTACAGTCGTGCCCGGCGGATCGCGGTCGCACGTCAGACCATCTCGTTCTTGGTCAGCCAGCGCATCACCGGCCACCCGACGAACACCGGCAGCCAGCAGGTCAGCACCCGGTAGAGCAGTACCGCCGGCACACCGAGCGCCGCGGGTACACCGAAGGCGGCCAGCCCGCCGATCAGCGCGGCTTCGACCGCGCCGACGCCACCGGGGGTCGGCGCCGCCGAGGCCAGCGTGCCGCCGACCATCGTCACCACGGTGACGGTGACGAAGGAGGTGTGCCCGCCGAAGGCTTCGATGCTGGCCCACAGCGCCAGCGCGGCTCCCAGGGTTGTTCCGGCCGCGCCGAGCACGATCAATGCCAGCCGTCTCGGTTCGCCGGCCAACTCGACCAGATCGCCGATCACCTCCTTGACGCGGGGCTGTAGCTCCGTCGACAACCAGCGTCGCAGCCTGGGTACCAATAAAAAGGTGCCGACGATACCCAGCGCCACCCCCGCGACCAAGTAGAGCACCGTGGCGTCTGGAACGAGGTGCGACAAATCGGCCGAGACGCCCGCGGCGGCGGTGAAGACGATCAGCAACACGACGTGCACGATCACCTGCACAGACTGCTGCAGTGCCACCGCGGCGGTGGCACGCAGCACGCTGAGCCCGCCCTTCTGCAGGAATCGGGTGGATAGCGCCAGCCCGCCGATTCCGGCAGGGGTGGTGGTGGCCGCAAAGGTGTTGGCCACCTGCATGATTGACAGATCCTTGAAGCTCACTGCGCCGCTGGCGCAGGCCCACAGGGCGGCGGCAGCACCGACGTAGGTCAGCGAGGAGACGGCCAGCCCCAGCAGCGCCCACCACCAGTTGGCGCTCCACAGCTGGGAGAAGAATGTCGGTACGGCGCTGATGAACGGATAAGCGACGTAGACCAGCGCCACCAGCAGCACCAGCTGGACGAGCTGGCTGCGGGTGAACCGGGTGATCGTCGCGGCCTGGATCCGATCGGCGCCGGTCTGGTGCTTAACCTCCTCGCGGGCGCCGGCGATGACTGCGCCTGCGTCGGTTACCGAGTGTCGGATCCTGGCCGGCACAGCGGTTTTGGTGAGTCGATGCGATGCGGCCAGCACGGACCCGGCGCCCAACGCGGCGATCGCGGCGGCCACCGCCGCGCGCGCACCGTACAACGCCGATGTCGTCACCAACAGTGCCGCGACGTCGGATTGCAGCTGTGCAGCGGTGGCGCCGTATTCGGCGTTGCCGAAACCACCGAACAGCACTTCGCCGCCCGGGCCGTCGACGGTGATCCTGCTGGCGCGCAGATCCCCGTGCGAGATCCGGTGATCGTGGATGCGCCGCAACGACTCCCAGACCTTCGCGACCGGGGTGCTGTCCGCACAGTCGGAGATCGGGATCCCACGAGGCGGGGTGTGCGCGTACAGCGTCCAGCCCCGGTCGAGCGCCGCCACCGCGATGGTCGCGGCGTTGGCCACCCCGATCTGGCCGATGGCAATCGCCATCAGCGCGCGGTGTTCGACGGCGCGGCGCATCGAGGCGTGCAGCGGCGCGGTCTCGGCGTCACGCAGCCGCAGCTTGTACCAGAGCTGGCGCAGCGCGCCGCCACTGCGCTGGTTGGGGCCGTACAACTCGATCATTGCCGGGTCCTCGGCCGCCGCGGACAGCACCAGCGGGCCGCGGCCGGCCGGTTGGATGACGGTCAGGCCGGACACGACGTAGCCGTGTGCGGCCAGCGCCCGCGCCGCACCGTCCAGCGGCACCTCCAGCCCGGGGGTGCCGACCACCAGGATCACCAGCGCGCCGACGAACCAGCCGACCGCCAGGCCCAGCAGCGAGCGGGCCGGGACGATGGCGCTGACCGCCAGGTGGATCGGCACGAACGCCAGCAGCAGCGTCCACCACCAGCGGCGCCACCGGGCGGGCAGCCAGGGGCCGGATACCGTGAGCATCGCCGCGAGCATCGCGATCCATCGCGGGTCGTCGAGGAACTGCGCCAGTGTGGTGGCCAGCCGCTCGGAGAGGTCGAAATGCCAGCGGGGTGCCGCCATCCCGGTGCTGCGGACCGACAGCGACAGCACGGCGGCCAGCCCGGCGACCGCGTAGGCGCCGAGCAGTTTCCACTGCCGGCCTGCGACCAGGCCGACCAGGATCGCGAACGGCAACGCCAGGATGGCGATGCCGTAAACCAGGTACACCAGGTTGGCCTGGGTGGGGGAGAGCACCCCGAGGATCCGCGAGACCGATCTCTCCAGCGCGACCCATTCGTAGCGGGTGATCAGCGAACTGGCGATCACCGCCGCGAGGAAGAGCGTCGCCAGCACCAGCCGCAGGAGGTCGTTGGTGCGTCGGGTCAGCGGCTCCAACAGCTTGCCGGTAACCGCGATGTCGCGCCCGTCAACTCGCATAGTCCCTTTCGGTCCGGTGCTGCGCCGCGGGACGCCTGAGGCTGCTGGGGCAGGCATCGGCGCAAGTGTCAGAGCGGGTAGGTGACTCCGGTCATCTTCTCCGACTCCGCCCAGAGCCGCTGCCACAGCTGCTGATTCATCGACAGCCGGCTTGACGGGCAGGCAATCGGGCCGCGACTCGGCCGCAGGCCGCTTGGGCCCCAGTACAGAGCCGGGTCGGCGTCAGGCATGGACGCCGCGAACAAGATCGCCTGCGCGGCGCGCCACGGCGGAAGACCGATGATGGGGATGGCGTATCTGGCGGCGATGCCCAGAAGCGACTTGTCGTTGTCGAACAGGCCGGTGGCCGAAGTCCCGGGGTGCACCGCGTAGGACCGTTTCGGTGAGCCGGCCGCGGCCAGGCGACCCCGTAGCTCGCGGGCGAACATCAGGTTGGCCAGCTTCGACTGCGCGTAGGCCAGGTTTCGCTGGTAGAACCGGTGCTGGTAGTTGAGGTCATCGATCCACAGCTTCGGCGTCTGCCGGTGCGCGACGCTCGCCACGGTCACGACCCGGTCGCTGATTTTGTCCAGCAGCAGGCCGGTCAGCGCGAAGTGACCGAGGTGGTTGACCCCGAACTGCGTTTCGAAGCCGTCGACCGTCCGGCGCAACGGGATGTTCATGATCCCTGCGTTGTTGATCAGCACATCGAATCCGGTTTGCTGCGCTGCGAACTCACGCACCGAAGCCAGACTCGCCAGATCCAGTGCGGCGACCCGGACGTCGCCGTCGATGCGGTCGGCGACCTGTTGGGCCTTTGCGACGTTGCGGCAGGCCATCACCACGGTGGCGGCCTTGCCGGCGAGCTCACGGGTGACGATCTCCCCGAGTCCGCCGTTGGCGCCGGTCACCACGAAGGTGCGACCGCGTTGGTCAGGGATGTGACGTGTTTGCCAGGCCATGCGGGTCACATTATCCGATGTGCTGCGACGAGCCCATGCGCCCGCCCGGTGGTCTTTGGCGCCGCCCCCGGTTTCTATACCGCTTCTATACCGCTGCTAGACCGCGCCGTTGCAGCCACCCGGTGGCGCGGCTACGACGTTGGGCCCATAGTCGATGACACAGCGCAGACCGCGACCACTGACATTGTCCGGCGTCCAATTCACGATGGAGTATTGACTGTCACGCCAGTAGGAACCGTCGGGATATTTGGTCCCGATACAGCGATGTGTGTAGGCGTCGTCCTGGCGCCCGCCGGGGCAGTAGTTCGCCGCCAAGTTCGGCACGTTCGGGTCGGCGTCAGCGTGTACGGGTGTCGCAAGCACCGTCAGGGTCGCGGCGATGCCGGTGCTACCGGCCGCCATAACAACGAAAGCAACGATGGCAACGACGATCTTCATGGCGGAGAGCCTACGGGGTTGCTGAGCGCGGGGCATGCCGAACTGAGGCGAGCGCGCGGAACCCGAACCGAGGCGACCGTTATCTGATTGTGACAATCGCACCCAGCACCCGCTATGGTGCCCTGCGTGCCTGGACACGGACCAACCGGTCGGCGCCTGACGCCGACACTGCTGGCGGTGGCCCTGCTGGCGTCGGCCACGATCGCCCGCGCGGGCGGTGCCGGAGCCGACGCCCCGCCACCGGGCGAAGAATCCGCGCCACCACCGGGGGCGCCCGGTGAGCCGGAGCCGCTCGCAGTGTTCCCGGCCGCGCCTGCCGACGATCCGTCCCAGCTGTTGACCGCCGACGTCGCATCCGAGCAGGGGCTGCAGGTCAAGACGATTCTGGTGGCTCGCAGCATCACTGCGGCATTCCCGCAGATCGACAGCATGGTCGGGGTGCGCCCAGATTCGCGGCCCTGGCATCCCAACGGGCTGGCGATCGACGTCA
>NZ_JBYCKY010000275.1:0-9832 GCF_057473605.1 Mycobacterium sp. TH-M82
TGGCGATGTTCACCACGATGTCGGTGTACGTCACGTCGACGGTATCGATGTTCGGCATCGCGCTGGCGATCGACTATTCGCTGTTCATCGTGATGCGGTACCGCGAAGAACTGCGCGCCGGCCGCCAACCGCAGGAGGCCGTCGATGCCGCGATGGCGACATCGGGGCTGGCCGTGGTGCTGTCCGGGCTGACGGTGGTGGCCTCGCTCACCGGGATCTACCTGATCGACACCCCGGTGCTGGTGTCCCTGGCCACCGGGGCGATCCTGGCGGTTTCGGTGGCGGTGCTGACTTCGGCGACCTTGACGCCGGTGGTCTTGGCGACTTTCGGCCGGGCGGTCGCCGGGCGTTCGGGGCTGCTGCACTGGTCACGCCGGACGCAGACCGCGCGGTCGCGGTTCTGGAGCCGCTGGACCGCCGCGGTGATGCGTCGACCCTGGCTGTCGGCACTGGTTGCGTCGACGTTGCTGATCGTGATCGCGGTACCGGCGTTGTCGCTGGTGTTGGGCAACAGCACGCTGCGGCAGTTCGACTCGTCACATGAGATTCGCGGCGGGGTCGCCGCGGCGGCGCAGGCGCTCGGACCGGGCGCGCTGGGCCCGGTCCGGGTGCTGGTCGCCTTCCCGGGAGGGCTGGACGCAGGGGCCTCGGCACCTGCTCACCGGCAGACGTTCGATGCCATCCGGCGGGAGATGACGCGAGGGCCCAATGTCACCTCGGTATCCGCCCCGGTCTTTGCCGATGACAACAGCAGCGGGCTGCTGTCCGCCGTGCTGTCGGTCGATCCCGAGGACATGGAGGCGCGTCAGACCGTCGACTGGATGCGTGCACACCTGCCGGAGGCCACCGGCGGACAACCGGCCCGGGTAGATATCGGCGGGCCCACGGCGCTGATCAAGGATTTCGACGACCGGGTGTCGGCGACCGAACCCCTGGTGCTGATTTTTGTGGCGGTGATCGCGTTCGTAATGCTGCTGATCTCCATCCAGTCGGTGTTCCTGGCCTTCAAGGGTGTCCTGATGACGACGCTGTCGGTCGCGGCCGCCTACGGCGGCCTGGTCATGGTTTTCCAGTGGGGGTGGCTGCAGCGGCTGGGTTTCGAGCCGATCAGCTCGATCGACAGCTTCATTCCACCGGTCGCGCTGGCGATGGCCTTCGGCCTGTCGATGGACTACGAGATCTTCCTGTTGACCCGAATCCGAGAGCGCTTCCTGCAGTCCGGCAGCACCCACGACGCGGTGGCCTACGGGGTGAGCACCAGCGCGCGGACCATCACCAGCGCCGCGCTGATCATGATCGCGGTGTTCACCGGCTTCGCGTTCGCGGGGATGCCCCTGGTCGCCGAACTCGGGGTGGCCTGCGCGGTGGCGATCGCGGTGGACGCCACCGTCGTACGGCTGGTGCTGGTACCGGCGCTGATGGTGATGTTCGACCAGTGGAACTGGTGGCTGCCCGGGTGGCTGGCGCGCATCCTGCCGTCGGTGGACTTCGAGCGGCCACTGCCCACCGCCGACCCGGGTGACGTCGTGGTCATCCCGGACGACATCTCCGCACTCATCGCACCGCCCGCTGACCTGCGGGCGGTGCTGAAGTCGGCGGCAAGGCTCAAGCATCTTGTGCCCGACGCGATCTGTGTGGCTGATCCGCTGGCGCTGCACGGCTGCGTGAGCCGGGATGGCGGGGGCGGTGAGGCCGGCACTGCTCGACGGCCCCTCACCCCGGCCACCCCGGGGGCGGTATCCGCAGGGAATGGCCACCCTGCGACTAAGCAGCGCGCCGGCAGCTGGCCGCACCGTAACTCCGCCGGCGGTGCGCTGCCCCGGCATCCTGTCACCATGTGGCGCAGCCGACTGTCGGTCGCCCTCGATGCGCTGGAAGCCCTGAAAGCCCCGCAAGCCCCTGAAACCCGAGCCGGTGATGCTGGGATGGGCCTGCCGGCCAGCGACTCCGGCAGCGAAGCCCGCCCGGCTCTCGCCCGGTGCAGCCCGCTGGAAACCACCACTGTCCAACTGCCGACCGGTGATCGGCTGCAGATTCCCACCGGCGCGGAGACGCTGCGCCTCAAGGGTTACCTGATCATGTTCCGCAACAGCCGCCGGGACTTCGCCGAATTCGCGGAATTGGTCGACACGCTGGAGCCGGAGACCGTTGCCGTGGCGCTAGCCGGCATAGACAGGTACTACTCTGGTCAACCAGCTAACCGACAATGGATCGCCACCCAACTGGTCCGGCGGCTTGCCGATCCTTGTCCGGTCGATCCCGGCCACCCGGGCGCGGGCGCGGACTGGGAGCACGTGCGGCAACGTTGCATGTCGGTGGCGGTAGCGATGCTGGAGGAGGCGAGGTGACGTTGGCAGCGGATCCGCGCCACGGATCGGTGCCGCACCCACTCGATCCCCGTCACCGCTCCGTGGACCGACCGGTGGAGTTCTGGTCGACGGCCGCCATTCGCTCGGCGCTGGAAAGCGACGACATCACCGCCTGGCAGCGGATCGTCATGGCGCTCAAACGCGACCCGTACGGCCGCACCGCACGCCAGGTCGAAGAGGTGCTGGAAGGATCCAGTCCATACGGCATTTCCCAGGCGTTGACGGAGGTGTTGATCCGTACCCGCGCACATCTGGAGGCCAACGAACGTGCCGAGGTCTCCCGCCATGTGCGGCTGTTGATCCAGCGGTCCGGGCTGAGCCGGCAGGAATTCGCATCCCGTATCGGTGTTCCCGCCAGGGATCTGGCGGGCTACCTAGACGGTACCCACAGCCCACCGGCCTCGCTGATGATCCGGATGCGCCGACTGTCCGACCGGTTCGTCAAGATGAACGCCCAGCGCTTCACCGACAGCAACTGACCGGGCGCTGCAGGCCGAGTCGCCGTCAGCGGCCGTGGATCGGCGACATGTCCAGCACCTGCCAGTGGCCGTCGCGCTTGGTCAGCGTTATCCGTAACGCGACGACGCTGTGCTTTTCCTGATCCATCATGCTCTGGGTGCTGCGCAGCAGCACCGCCACCCTGGCCACCGACGGGCCGATCGCCTCGACGCCGGCCGTCAACGGCTCGGCCTTCACGGTGATATTGTGCTCGGCCAAGCTCTTGGCCGTCCCGCCGATCTTCTCCTTGAACGCTTCCACCCGATCGGGCACCATCATCGCCGCGGCCTTATCGGTCGATGCGGTCGGGTCGAACGGGTCGACGGTTGCCGCCGCCGCCGACATAGCGCTGGCGATGCGCACCACCTCCACCGAGTCGGTCTTGAGGTTCCGATCCGGCACTGTCCAGCGGGTGTACTCCAGCGCCACCGCGGCCACCAACACAGCCGTGCACAGCGCGACCACCGCCAGCCGCAGGGCCGGTCTGTCGTCGTCGGTGCCGACCGTCACCGAATCACGGCGCAGCAGAATGAAATCCAGCGCCATGCCCTCAACGATCAGCAGCACCAGCACCGAGCACACCGACACCCACCACCGCGGCCAGTCCAGCACCTGCCCGACCATCAGCAGGCCGCCGATGCCGACCAGCGGCGCAGCGATGTCGAACGCCGAGACTCGCCACAAGGTTCGTAGCGGCACCTGCTTCAGCTTCTTCATCGGATGGACTTCAGCCGGGATATCAGCAGTCGGCCGTTGACGTCGGAGACGTCCAATTGCAGTGCCCAGTGCACGGTCTGGGCTTTGCCGCCGACGTTCTCGGCGACAGAGGTGGCGACCACCATCACGGGATCGGTGCGGCCGGTATCCGACGACTGCCGTTGCGCCGGGTCCGTTGAGCCGGTACCGGATTCGGCATCGGTATCGTGGTGCAGCGTTTCGATGGCCACCGCCTCGACCCGACCGGTGCTGCGCGACTGTATCCGCTGCAGGACTTCGCGATAGGGCTGGGTGGCCGCGTCGAACTGGCTGTTGAGTTCGCCGACGGTCTTGTCGCGTAGCCGCTGCATGCCCTTCTCGACGTTGTCGGCGTTCAAGTTGATCAGCACACTGGTCCAGCTGGCCGCGGTTTGCAGAACCTGGCTCTGGTGGGACCGCTCGGCGACGTCGCTGCGGTGCATAGACCAGGTGAGCAGCCCGGCCACCACAGCCGCGACCGACACCAGCCCGAGAACGGCGGACACCAGCCCATAGATCGACAGGACGCGGCCACTTGACGGTTCGGTGTCAGATTTCTCGTCGGGTGCTTGGGATACTGCGGTGTCTTGATCCGGCGACGAGGCGCCGGTCGATCGCTCATCGCCGGTTACTGCTTCACCCGCGTCGGCGGGCGAGTCCGGCTGCTGCTCGTCGGGCATGGCGGTGAGGGTACAGGACGCGGCAGGGCAACGCCGTGAAAAGATGCCCGGGGTGACATCAGAAGCTGTTCGCTCGGGTCTGGACCTCAGCTATGTCGACACCGCGATCCGCCCGCAAGACGACCTGTTCGGCCACGTCAACGGCCGTTGGCTGACCGACTACGCAATGCCGGCGGACCGCGCCACCGACGGGGCGTTTCGCCAGCTGTTCGACCGGGCCGAGGTCCAGGTGCGCGACCTGATCATGCAAGCCGCCGAAAACACCGACGGCAGCGATGGGCGGCGCATCGGCGATCTGTATGCCAGCTTCCTCGACGAGCAGACCGTCGAGCGGCGCGGGGTGCGGCCACTGCTCGACGAGTTGGCGCTGATCGACGACGCCGCGGACGCCGGCGCGCTCGCGGCGGCGCTGGGCGCGCTGCAACGCACCGGGGTCGGCGGCGGCGTCGGGCTGTACGTCGACACCGATTCGAAGGACTCCACCCGCTACCTGGTGCACCTGACCCAGTCCGGCATCGGCCTGCCGGACGAGTCCTACTACCGCGACGAGCAACACGCCGATATTCTGGCGGCCTACCCGGGCCACATCGCGGCGATGTTCGCCTTGGTCTACGGAGACGGTACCGCCGCCCATGCCGAGACCGCGGCCCGCATCGTCGCGCTGGAGACCAAACTGGCGGCGGTGCACTGGGATGTGGTCAAGCGCCGGGACGCCGAGCTGACTTACAACCTGCGCACACTGGCCGGTCTGCCCGGCGAGGCGCCCGGCTTCGATTGGGCCGGGTGGATGGGTGCGCTGAGCGGTTCCGGCGATGCTGACGCCATCACCGAACTGGTGGTTCGCCAACCCGATTTCCTGTCGGCGTTCGCCGAGCTGTGGAACGGCGAGGACCTGCTCGATTGGAAGCGCTGGGCACGGTGGCGGCTGATTCACGCCCGCGCCGGCCTTCTCACCGACGCGCTGGTCGTCGAGGACTTCGAGTTCTACGGGCGCCGGCTGAGCGGCACCGAGCAGATCCGCGAACGGTGGAAGCGCGGAGTGGCTCTGGTGGAGGCCCTGATGGGCGACGCGGTCGGAAAGCTCTACGTGGCAAGGTATTTCCCGCCGGAGGCCAAGGCCCGGATCGACGTGTTGGTGGACAACCTGCGGCAAGCCTACCGGGTCAGCATCTCCAATCTGGACTGGATGACACCGCCCACCCGCCAGCGTGCGCTGGCCAAGCTGGACAAGTTCACCGCCAAAGTCGGCTATCCGGCACGCTGGCGCGACTACTCCGACCTGGTGGTCGACCGCGGTGACCTCTACGGCAACTATCGGCGCGGCTATGCGGTCAACTTCGACCGCGAGCTGGCCAAACTGGGCAAACCCGTCGACCGTGACGAATGGTTCATGACACCGCAGACCGTCAACGCCTACTACAACCCCGGCATGAACGAGATCGTCTTTCCCGCGGCGATTCTGCAGCCTCCTTTCTTCGACGCGGGCGCCGACGACGCCGCCAACTACGGCGGCATCGGCGCGGTGATCGGCCACGAGATCGGTCACGGTTTCGACGACCAGGGCGCCAAGTACGACGGTGACGGCAACCTGGTGGACTGGTGGACCGATGACGACCGCCGCGAGTTCAGCGCCCGCACCGCCGCGCTGATCGCCCAGTACGACGCCTACGTACCGCGCGATCTCGGCGCTGTCGACGGTCCACCCCATGTGCAGGGGGCGTTCACCATCGGGGAGAACATCGGTGACCTGGGCGGGCTTTCGATCGCGCTGCTGGCCTACCAGCTGTCGCTCAACGGTCGCCCAGGCCGGGTCATCGACGACTTGACCGGTGTGCAACGCGTTTTCTATGGCTGGGCGCAGGTCTGGCGTACCAAATCCCGTGACGCCGAGGCGATCCGGCGGCTGGCGGTGGATCCGCATTCGCCTCCGGAGTTCCGCTGCAACGGCGTGATCCGCAACATCGGCGCCTTCTACGACGCTTTCGGCGTCGTAGAAGGCGACGTCCTGTATCTGGAGCCACCGCTGCGGGTCCGGATCTGGAACTGATTGCCGTTACCTCGGCGAGCTTGGGCGACACACAACCCGCTTCGGCACCGCGATTCTGACCACGCTCAGCGCAACGGCGCTTTACATCTGCCAGTCGTTGGCGCCGTCTTTCTTGGTGTAGCTGCCGACGGAGTTCTTCACCACCACCGGGTCACCGCTGCCGAAGTTGTCGTAGAACCACCTGGCGTCGGCAGGGCTGATGTTGATGCAGCCGTGGCTGACGTTGCGTTTGCCTTGATCGTTCACCGACCACGGCGCGCTGTGCACGAAACCGCCGCTGTTGTCGATCCGGACGGCATCGGAGACGGTCACCTTGTAGCCCCAGCTCGAGTTGACCGGGACCCCGTAGGTCGAGGAGTCCATCACCACTGTCGGGAACTTCTCCAGCACGTAGTAGGTGCCATTCGGTGTTTCGTGGCCGCCGGCTGACATGCCCATCGACATCGGGATGGTCTTCTCCACCTTCCCGTCGCGGGTGACGGTGATCTGGTGCGTGGCGTCATCAGCCGTGGCCACCAACGCGTCGCCGGTGCGGAAGCTCGACTTGGTGCCGCCCGCGTCGATGTCGACCGTGGTGTGGGCGGGCCAGAAGTTCAGCGGGCGCCACCGCAGCTGAGTGGGAGTCATCCAGTAGAACTTGCCCGGCACCGGCGGGTTCGACGAGATGTGGATCGCCTGCTCGGCCAGCCCAGCATCCTCGACCGGCCCCGGGAAATTGACGATGATCGGCTTGGCCACCCCCACCATCGAGCCGTTCAGCGGGTTGAACGACGGCGGCCCGAACGGCGGCGTGCCGGTGAACGGCTGTGGGTTCTGCCCTGCGACGGATCCCGCCGTGCCGACCGAGGCCGCCTGTTGCGTGCCGAGGGCCGGCGGCCCCAGCGGGTCAGGTGGGTCCGGCGGTGGGAACGGGCCCGGCAGCGGCTCCGCCGGTGGTGGCGGCCCCACCGGGTCGGGCGGCGCAGCGAACGGCTCGGGTGGCGGCCCCACCGGGTCGGGCGGTGCATCGACTGGCCCGGCATCGGCTGCCCACGGGTCGCCGGGCGGTGGTTGCTGCGGGTCGGCCAGCGCTGGCCCAACACCGAGCGTGAGCCCGGTGGCCAGGCCGCCCACGCCGAGCCAGGCGACGAGCGTCCGCGGCATCCATCGCGACATCTTAGGTACCTCCGGTCACGGTCTCAATCCAGTGTTACACAGCGCGACGGCCGCCTAGCTGCGCCGAAGTGCCTCGACGATCGGGTATCGGACCCGCTCACCTGACCGAGCTGCTGTGTTTGGTCGCCAGGCGGTGACGAACGTTACGGCCGGCTGGTCTTCGAAGGAAGAACGAACAGCCGCCGACTCGCCACCATTCCCGCCAGCGCGCCGCTGACCAGCACCGCGGACGCGGCCAGCATCGACGGCTCACCGAGGCGCTCGTAGAGCAGGCCGCCGAGCAGTGACCCGGTCATGATGCCGACCTGGAACGCCGCGACATACAGCGCCGACGCCCCGTCGGGGTCATCAGGCGCGGTCCGCATCGCCGCGGACTGCAGCATCGGCGACACCGCCATCGCCATAGCGCCCCACAACACGATCGCGCCGGTGCCCACGACGGCGGTCAGGGCGCTCGCTACGGTGTGTTGATCGCCGAATGCCAGCGCGGTCAGCACCACGAACGCGACCGCCAGCAGCGCCATGCACACGATGACCGCAGCCTTGGGCCGGCGGTCCAGCGGGCGGGCGACCACCGGCATCGCGACCAGGCCGGCGACCCCGTACGCCGAGAGCAACCAGGCCAGGTTCGGTCCGTGCACGCCGACCACGTCGCGGATGATCACCACGATGAAGGTGTAGGAAACGAAGTGCCCCGCGACGGCGGTCAGCGTCAGGATGCTCAGCGTGAGCAGGCGGCTGTTGCGGTGATGTCGCGCCCGGCGGCCCACCTTGGCCAGCTGCTCCGCGGTGAGCACCATCGCCGGCAGCGCCATCCACGCCGCCAGGGTGATGACCCCGGCCGCGACGGTGACGACCACGACCGCCAGCCGCCAGCCCCACAGCAGGCTCATCGCCGCGGTCAACGGGTTGCCGACCACCAGCGCCAGGCTGGTCCCGACGTAGATCACGGTTGTCGCACGACCGGAGTGGCTGACCGGCACCAGGCGAGCGGCGATCGGGGCTATCACCGACCACATCAGTCCGTGGGTGACCGCGCAGAGCACCCGGGCGCCGGCCAGCACCGCAAAGTTGGGTGCCACCGCGGAGATCAGCTGCGAGACCGTCAGGCACAGCAGGGTCAGCAGCAGTGTGGCACGCCGTGGCCAGTACGCGGTCCAGCGCACCAGCGGAATCGTCGTCACCGCCGCGACCAGCGCGTACCAGGCCAGCAGGGTGCCGACCAGGGCCTCGCTGACATTCAGGTCGTGTGCGATTGCGGGGAGCGCGCCCACCGGTACGGTTTCCGCGGTGACGTAGATGAACGCCGCAGCCGCCAGCACCGCCAGCTGTATCGCGGTCCGCGGCGTCCACGGCCCGGCGAGCGTGGTTCGGGTTCCGACGGTCATCGCGGGTCACGCGCCGAGCGGGCCGCCGAGCGGTCGAGCTGCCTCGCCGCACCGTGTCACCAGCACGGCAGCCAGTCAATCACAGCGGTTGTGCAGGAGCGAGGAATCCGCGCGGTGCCTGGGGCGGTGGCTGCGGCAGGGCCGTCAGTCAACGTCTCAGCATCTGCTCCATCTGGTCGACCTCGGCCTGCTGGGACGCCGCGATGGATTTCGCCAGGTCGATGATGTCGGGGCTCTGGCCGTGGGCGATCTCATTGTGCGTCATGGTGATCGCGCCCTGCTGGCGGGCGATCATCGACTGCAGCCACAGCTGGTCGAAGGCGGGCCCGCTCAGCGCCTTCAGCTTGTCCATGGTGGCCTGATCCACCATGCCGTCGACGTGCATCCCGCGCGGATCGTGAAGCGGTTGCTGCCACTGAATCAGCTGCGCACGGAAGCCGTTGATCTCGGATTGCTGCTCATCGCCGATCTGGTGCGCGAGCGTGATGAGCCGGGTTTCGGTGGTGTGGGCCGGAACCATCTCCGCCAGCTCGAGGGCCTGCTCGTGGTACGGGACCATGGCCTGCAGGAACGTCACGTCGTCGGCGTTGTGGTCCGGTCCGCTCACCGTCGACGTCCGCTGCGGCGCGTGACAGGCGCTCACGGCGGTGCCTACCGCGAGCGCGGCAAGGACGACAAAACCCCCGCGGACCCCACGGACCCAGCCGGCAGTAGATCTCATGCGCCCACTGTAGAAGCGGTGACGGCATACTGGGTCAATGCCCACCGAAACCCGGAAGACGCCAGACATCAAACCCCGTAGCCGCGACGTCACCGACGGCCTAGAGAAGGCCGCCGCCCGGGGGATGTTGCGGGCGGTGGGGATGGGCGACGACGACTTCGCCAAACCCCAGATCGGGGTGGCGTCGTCGTGGAACGAGATCACCCCGTGCAACCTGTCGCTGGACCGGCTGGCCAAGG
>NZ_JBYCKY010000276.1:0-1191 GCF_057473605.1 Mycobacterium sp. TH-M82
GAGCGGTCCAGATCAGCGTCCCGTCGGCAAGTTGTTTGTCTTGCCAGCCCCAGAACGTTTTCAGAAGATGATGCGCGCGGCATAGTGCCTTGAGGTTGGAGGCGTGCGTGGCACCACCGTCGGCGTGGGCGATCGTGTGGTCGAGATCGCAGTGGATGGCCGGTTGGTCGCATCCGGGAAACCGGCAGGTCAAGTCCCGGCAGCGGACGAAGTCGGCCAGCCGTGATGAGGGCAGGTAGCCGGGCTCAGGTGCGGTGTCGCCGGGGTGGATCAGTGAGCGGCGTAGCGCGTAGTCAGCCAGTTCGGCCAGCAGTTCAGGTGGGATCAGCGCATCGGCGCCGATCAGCGACCCCGGTGTGGAACCGGTGCCGTTCAGGGTGGCCTGCTCGGCGAGGACGTGGATCAGCACCGGTGAGGGTGGTGGGGTTTGCCCAGCTGGGCAGTTGGTGCGCCCGCAGCGGCACGCCAAGCGGTCCGCTCCGGCGGCCAGTGCACCCAGCCCATCAGCCCGACGCTGGGCCCGGGTCCGTGGATCCTCAGCGCAGACGGTGCCGGCCAGCGCATCCAGCCGGGCATCGATGGCATGGGCTGGGGGCACCTCCCGCTTGCGGGGGACGGTGGTGAACAGCCGGCCGCCGATCTCGGTCACGCCGTCGACGTCACCCCAGATGGTGATCTCTCGATCCTGGTGGCGTTTGTGGCGCTGGCGCACCGCATCGGCGTCAGCGCGGGCCACCAACGTGTCGACGTAGCCGGCCAACCGGCTGCGCGTCATCGCCGGCCAGCGGGCCACCCGACCGGCCAGGCTGGTATCGACAGCGGCCAGAATCTCTGGATCGGTGATCAAATCGGTGCGGTAGACGATGCTCTGAAACGTCGCATAGCTGATATCGCCGGCGCACAACAAGCCACCCACTTTCGGTAACCGCAGTCGCATCGCCCGGGCGTAATAGAGATAACTGCTCGCCCAATTCCGACTGATCTGCAGTGCCGCACCGATCTCGGCGGTGATCTCGGCCTCGGTGTCACTGGCCCAGCTCGCCTGCTCCCCGCATTCACGCAGCCGCACCAGGTCAAGCTCACTGATCGCCAGCAACCGCGCCCCGGCGGCCCGATTCTCCGCGCGGGTCGCCGACGTCATCCGATCGACCAACGCCGCCACCTCAATCGTGCTATCGAACATGTCTTCGA
>NZ_JBYCKY010000277.1:0-7314 GCF_057473605.1 Mycobacterium sp. TH-M82
CGGAGAAACCGAAACCATTCCACCCCGCCACCTCGACTACGGCCAACCCCGCATCAACCGGTATCACCACCCCGAAAAACTCCTCCACCACGAAGACCGAGACGGCGACGAAGACGACGACCCCGATTAGTCTCGACCGCGATGCAGATCACCCAGATCGTGCAGACGCCGGTAGCGCTGCACAGCGACATCGCCAACGCGGTGGTCGACTTCTCCCAGCACACCGTGTCGCTGGTGGCGGTGGTCTCCGATGCGATCCGCAACGGAAAACCGGTGTGCGGCATCGCGTTCAATTCGATCGGCCGGTTCGCCCAGAGCGGTATTCTGAGCGACCGGATGATCCCCTGGGTGCTCGGCGCCGAGCCAGAACAACTGGTCGACGACGCTGACCTCATCGACTCCGCCAAAGTACTGGCGCATGCGATCGCCGACGAGAAACCCGGCGGCCACGGCGACCGGGCGGCGGCCGCGGCCGCCCTGGAACTGGCCTGCTGGGACCTGAACGCCAAACTCGCCGACGAACCCGCCTGCGCCACCATCGCGCGCCGCTTTGGCCGATCCGTCGCAAGGGCACCGGTCCCGGTGTACGCCGCCGGCGGCTACTACTATCCCGGCCAGCTCGATGAAGGTCTCGATCGGCTGCGCGCCGAGATGCGCGGCTACCGCGACCTGGGCTACGACACGGTCAAGATGAAGATCGGCGGCGCGCCGATCCGCGACGACCTGGCGCGGATCGAGGCGGTGATCGGGATCGTCGGCGGGGGTGACCGGGTCGCGGTCGACGCCAATGGCAGGTTCGACCAAGACACGGCGATCCACTGGGCGCAGGCGCTGGCGCCGTACCGGCCGCGCTGGTACGAGGAGCCCGGCGACCCACTGGACTTCGAGCTCAACCGGGCGGTGACCGGCTGCTACGCCGGCCCGGTGGCAACTGGGGAGAACCTGTTCTCGGTGCCGGACGTGACCACCTCGTCCGCTACGGCGGGATGCGCCGCCACCGCGATGTTTTCCAGATGGACGCCGGACTCAGCTACGGCCTGACCGAGTACGCGAGGATGGATCTGGGCCGCTGCCGGCTTCGACGCGGGCGCGGTCACCAACATCGCCGCCATGCAGTGGGAGAAACTGATCTGCAACGTCGCCTACAGCGCGGCGTGCGCACTGACCGGCCTGACCGTGGGCCAGGTGATGGAAGACCCCGAGTTAGGGCCGGTGAGCCGGACCGCGGCCACCGAGGCGTGGACGGTGGCCCGCGCATCCGGTGTCGCGCTGACCGTCACCGATCCGGTGGCGCATGTGCTGGATTTCGGCGCTGCGGTGCCGGCCGCCAAACCCTCGGCGCTGCTCGACCACGAAGCGCGCCGGGTCAGCGAGATCGACGTCATCAACGGGGCGGTGGTGCGGCAGGCCGAACGCGCCGGCCTTCCGGCTCCGGGCGATGCCGCGCTCACCGTGTCGGTCAAAGCGGTTTGACAACAATGGATCTGATCTTGATGCACTGAGCGTCATATCGGGCAGCGGCGTACCCCAGTGGAACGCAGGCAGAAATTTCGGCCAAAACCGGGTCGGACGTTACGGTTGGTGGATGCGCCATGCAATCCACCTGCCGCTGTTCGGCGCGCTGGCCGATCCGCACGCGGTCGCTGACCTCGCTCGTGCTGCTGATGAGACCGGCTGGGACGGGTTTTTCGTCTGGGATCACGTGCTGAGCCCCGTCGAGGGTGACTGGGACATCGCCGACCCGTGGGTCGCCTTGGCTGCCGCGGCGGTGGTCACCGACCGGATTCGGCTGGGTCCGATGGTGACCCCGCTGCCGCGCCGGCGGATCCTCAAGCTGACCCGGGAGACGGTGACCCTGGATCGGCTGAGCCGAGGGCGGCTGGTTCTGGGCTTGGGCCTCGGCAGCGATCTGGGGCGGGAGTATTCGGCCCTCGGCGGCGTCGTCGACGCCCGCCAGCGCGGCCTTGTGCTCGACGAAGGTGTCGAGGTGTTGATGGCACTGTGGGCCGGCGAGACGGTCCACCACCGCGGCGCTGTCGTCGCCGACGGTGTCCGCGCGATCCCCGGACCGGTCCAGCAGCCGCGGATACCGGTGTGGTTCGGCGTCAACCGCACGTCGGGCAGCCCGATCGAGCGGGCGGCCCGCTACGACGGCATCTTCCCGCTCGGCATGGATGTGGCCGGAGTCGCCCGCATCGCGGACACCGTCAAGGCCATCCGCGGTGACCGCGAAGGGTTCGACATCGCCGTCGCCCCCCGCGCGGGAGAGGACATCGACGATTACCGCGCGGCGGGCGCCACCTGGGTGATGCATGACTTCTGGCCCGGTGCTGGACCCGACCAGGTGCTGCGGGTCATCGAGCGGGGCAAGCCGAGCTAAACGCGCCAGCTGCACTGGGGTGTGCTGGTCCCGCAGCAGTGACGCCATGGCTTAACCTGCCAGGGTGGTTATCGACGCACGACCGGCGCAGCGAATCGACATCGACCCACTGTCGCAGATGCTGGGCCGCGCCTTCTACGACGACCCGGTCTGGGTGTGGATGCTGCCTGATGACACGTCGCGGTCTGCACGATCGGCCCGCACCTTCGCGACCTTCGTCCGCCACCATCACCTCGCCTGCGGTGGGGTGGAGGTGGCCTGCGACGGACCGGAGATCGGCGCGGCGACACTGTGGGATCCGCCTGGCCACTGGAAACAGTCGTGGCGCGCGCAGCTGACCATGCTGCCGGGTTTCGTCCGGGCGATGGGTGCGCGGCTGCCCATAGGGCACGCCGTGAGCCAGCTGTTGGACGCTCACCACCCGGAGGAGCCGCACTGGTATCTCGCGGTGATCGGCAGCGACCCGGCGGTGCGCGGCCGCGGGTTCGGGCAGGCGCTGATGCGGTCGCGGCTGGACCGCTGCGACGCCGAGCACTGCCCGGCGTATCTGGAGTCCAGTAAGTTCGAGAACGTGTCGTACTACCAGCGGTTCGGGTTCGTGGTGACCGGCGAGATCAAGCTGCCGCGCGGCGGGCCGACGCTATGGCCGATGTGGCGGGAGCCCAGATAACGGTAGAACCCGTGGGGCAAGACATATTTCAAAAGGCGGACCAACCTGCAGGCAGTGATTCGCCCGCGGACCATCGCGGATCTCGCCCTGACCGGCGCCTGCGTGATGGCCGCCATACCGATTGCGAGCGTCGACGCACGACGCCCAGACGCCCGACGGCCAGCTCACCACGGAACTGATCCGTTCGTTACGTGGAGCGCTGTGACGGACCACACCGAACAGAATCTCGGCACGCTCTCGACTTCGGCCTCTGATCGGGCCGCTCGGCGTCGATCAGTCGACGCCGATGGTCACCTCGGTCGACTTGACGAACACCGTCGCGGCCTGACCGGCCTTGAGGCCCAGGTCGAGGGCGGCGTCCCTGGTGATCGCAGAGGTGATCACGTTCTCGCCGCCGTCGAGGCGCACTTTCACGATCGCCATCGCGGTGCCGAGGTCGACTTCGGTGATGGTGCCGGTGAGTTGGTTCCGGGTCGATAAGCGCATCGCTGTCCTCCGCATCGTCGGTGTGCCGCAATGCACGCAACGTTAGTTCACCGCCGGGCGCCGAGCAGCGCAATCGACGCCTGCACTGCGGGCTCCACGATCTCGCGGATGTCTTTGCCGTCCTCTACCGTCAGCGCGGTCAGTTCCCGCAGGCCGCCCAACAGGATCACCGCCAGCGGCGACGTCAGCGGCGGCAGGTCAGCCCGCTGGACGCCCGGGCTGCCGCTGAGGTCGATCAGCAGGCCGGCCATCAATTCCAGTCCCCGGCGCTGCACCGGACGGGAAGCCCCACCCAGCGAGGGCAGGTCACGGATCCAGCTCAGCGTGAGAGCCGGCCGGGCCTCGATGCTGGCGACGTAGGCGCCGACCGCCTGGCGGATCTGGTTGTGCCAGTCGGCTTGCGGATCGACCGCAGCGCGGATGTCCCCGGCGAGCCGCTCGTTGTCGACGCGCAACAGCTCGATAAAACATTCTTCCTTACCGGCGAAGTAATCGTAGAAAGTGCGTTTCGACGTGCGAGCATGGCGGACGACGTCGGCCACGGTGGTGGCTCGGTAGCCTCGTTGACCTATCGACTCGGCGAGGCCGTCGAGCAGCCGCCGCCGGAACGGATCTCCCGGGCCTCGATCAGACGCGTCGGGCACCGCATCTTCCCTATCTTCCGCACCTTTCACTGCTGTGGCCACCACGCCTTTCTGCCCGACGGCCTTGCCTGGCCCGGTACTACAGGGTACCGTGCCTGCTGGAGCCACTGGTACATATCGGTACCACAAGCGCAAATGATGTGTGAAGGGACAGAGCATGAGCACACCCACGGCCGTCGACGCGCAAGCCGACCCGACGGCGCCCGCGGTACGGGTGCCGCCGGGGCCGTACCTCCCGAAGGTAGTGCAGGGGTTGCTGTTCATCGTTGCCCGGCGGCGGCTGATGCAGTGGCTGGCCCGCCGATACGGTGCGGCGTTCACGATGAAATCGCCGATCTTCGGACCCACCGTGGTCGTCACTGATCCCGAGCTGGCTCGGCAGGTGTTTCTGGCCCGCCCGGAGGATGTGGGCAACGTTTCGCCCAACCTGAGCCGAATGCTCGGCCCGGGTTCGGTTTTCGCGCTCGAGGGCGCCGAGCATCGGCGGCGCCGCAATCTACTCAGTCCGCTGTTCCACGGCAAAAGCGTGCGCGAGTACGAGCAACTCGTCATCGAAGAGACCGTGCGGGAGATGGCGTCCTGGCCGGTGGGCGAAGAATTCGCGACTCTGCCGTCGACGATGCGGATCACCCTCAACGTGATCCTGCGTGCCATTTTCGGGGCAGCCGGCCCCGAACTCGACGAGCTACGGCAGATCGCCCCACCGTGGGTGACGCTGGGTTCGCGGATGGTGGTACTGCCGATGCCGGCCCGGACCTACGGACGCTTCACGCCGTGGGGTCGACTGGCCCGGTGGCGGCGCCGGTATGAGGCCGCCCTGGACAAGCTGATCGCCGACGCACGCAACGACCCGCACTTCGAAGACCGGACCGACGTGCTGTCGGTGATGCTGCGCAGCAGCTATGAGGACGGCACGGTGATGTCGCGCCGGGAAATCAGCGACGAACTGCTCACGCTGCTGGCAGCGGGACATGAAACCACCGCGTCGACGCTGGCGTGGGTGTTCGAGCGGCTGAGTCGCCACCCGGACCTGCTGACGGCGCTGGCCGCCGAGGCCGACACCGACGAGAGCGCGCTGCGCCGTGCGGTCATCCGCGAGGTGCAGCGCACCCGAACCGTGATCGACTCCGCGGCCCGCCACATCTACGCGCCGACGTTCGAGCTGGGCGAGTGGGTGATTCCACGAGGGTACTCGGTCGTCGTCGCCATTGCGGCGATCCATCGCAATGCCGACGCGTTCGAAGACCCGGGCCGGTTCGACCCGCAGCGCTACCTCGACGGCAATCCGCCCACCTTCGCGTGGATTCCGTTCGGCGGCGGAACCCGGCGCTGCCCCGGCTCCGCGTTTGCCAACATGGAGATGGATGTCGTACTGCGAACAGTGTTGCGGCACTTCACTATCGAGCCCACCACGAAACCGGACGAGAAGTTCCACGCTCGCGGCGTGGCTTACACCCCCAGGGAAGGCGGCCGGATCACCGTGCATCCGCGCGGCTAAAATCCACCGCCATGAGCACCGGCTCGCCAGACGGGCAGCTTGCCGACACGGTCAACGCCGCGATGGAGCGCACCATCCCGACCGCGCACCGGATGGGGGTGCGGGTAGTCGAGGCCGGGCGGGGTCATGCCGCGGCCGTCGTGCCGGTCGAGGGCAACGGCAACCACTTCGGGGTGGTGTATGCGGGTGTGCAGTTCACCGTGGCGGAGATCCTCGGCGGCGTCATCGCGCTGGGCACCTTCGATGCCGCCAAGTACTTCCCGCTGGTCAAGAAGGTCGACATCACGTTCGTCGCGATGGCGAGATCGCAGCTGCGCGCCGAGGCCCGCCTCGACGACACGACCATCGCCCGGGTCGAAGCCGAAGCCGCCGAACGCGGCAAAGTGGACTTCACCCTGGAGGCGGTGGTGACCGACGCCGACGGTCAGACCGTCGCCACCACCCGCGGGCTCTATCAGCTGCGGACCCACCGGGGCTAGCTGGGGCTAGCTGCGGGCTAGCGGGATGCTTCCAGTCGTTGCGCACGCGGCATCAACACCGCGAGCACCACGGCGACGATGAGCAGCGCGGCCACGTCACCAACAAGGTGGCCGCGCTCGGCAGCATCACCGATCGCCTGGACCGCCATGATCGCGGCATGCACGATGCTGGAGGCCACCGTGAACCAGATCAAACTGCTGTGGGCGAGCGGATTGCGCGCCGCGATCAGCAGGAATACGCCAAGCGTGGCGTAGATGCCGATGATCATCGCCAGGTAGTGCGACGGCCCGTGACCCCATGCCCAGCCGGACTGCCAGATACGGGTGAGAGGGTAGATCCCGAATATGAAAACGAGGCCGATGACCACCAGTGCGATCCGCAGGGGCGTCACCGATCTCGTGCCGCCGGACATCATGCGTCAGCCCCCGACACGGCCGGATGCGGCAGCTTCCAGTCCGGCCGGATGAAGTGGCAGGTGTAGCCGCCCGGGAAATGCTCCAGGTAGTCCTGGTGCTCGGGTTCGGCCTCCCAGAAGTCACCGGCGGGGCTGACCTCGGTGACCACCTTGCCCGGCCAGAGCCCGGACGCGTCGACGTCGGCGATGGTGTCCAGGGCGATGCGCTTCTGGTCGTCGTCGAGGTAGAAGATGGCGGAGCGGTAGCTGGTCCCGACGTCGTTGCCCTGCCGGTTCTTGGTGGTCGGGTCGTGGATCGCGAAGAAGAACTCCAGCAGGGTGCGGTAGTCGGTGCCGGCCGGGTCGTAGCTGATCTCGATGGCCTCGGCGTGACCGCCGTGATTGCGGTAGGTCGCGTCGGCCACCTCGCCACCGGTGTAGCCGACCCGGGTGGCGACCACCCCGGGCAGCTTGCGGACCAGGTCTTGCATCCCCCAGAAGCAGCCGCCCGCCAGAATCGCTGTGCTGTAGTCGGTCATGCTGTCGATTATCCCCTGGAAAACCGGATGGTGCGCTTTGGCAACCCATGCTCGACAAACTTGAGTAGAACGTGTTCTAGTTCTTGACGTGACGACTCCGCCGTTCGGCCGCGACGAACTGGCCGTCGCGTTCCAGACGTTCGAGCAGACCGTCGCCCGCGCCGCCGAGACCAGAAACTGGGACATCTGGGTGCAGCACTACACCGAGGACGTCGAATACGTC
>NZ_JBYCKY010000278.1:0-3646 GCF_057473605.1 Mycobacterium sp. TH-M82
GGCCTGGTCGCACTGGCGACGACGACACCAATACCGAGCGCAGCTATCCCACTACCGGCGACAGGAAAACCAATGATCACGAACTACGGCTGCAGTAGTAGCTGGGCGCGATCGGCGAGAATGGTTGGGTAAGTTTGGGTTTGACGCCGAAACAGACGGATTTGTGGCGGACGACGATGGACTTCTGCGAGGGCCGGGCCATACCTGTTGAAAATTGTTGACTGCGAATTGGTTTACCCGACCATCACCGGGCGTGGTATGACGGTGGGTTTGACCCCGTAACGGGGAGTGCCGAAGCCGAAGCCACCCCGTCCGGCTCCGGGTCCCGGGATCCCGCCGGGCATCGCCGCCACCGAGTTGGTCTCCGGCGCGACAGCCCAGCCGCTGGCCGGTAGGGCAGCGGCGCTGGCCGGGGTGGCTGCGGCCCAGTTCGACGGCACCGACAACGAACTCACCAGTGTCGCCTGGCCCATGGTGGCCGATACCGGTGTGACCGCGCTCATGGTGCCGGCGGCCGCCGCGGCACCGGCGGCACCACTCACACCGCCACCCAGCCCACCCAGGGCACTGAGTGGACCACCGGGAGCCAGCAGCGCCCCCAGGCCGCTGCCGATCGTACCGCCGCCGACGGCGTTGAAACCGCCACCGACAAAGAAACCGACCATGGTCGGAATCAAGGTCGACGGTATGAACGTTACGCCGGTCGCCGCGGCTTCGGTGACGGTTGCCACCCCCGAGTTCGCGCCCAATGTGTCCAGGAAGCTCAGCAACGAGTTGATTCCGAACAGTCCTGACGACGCCGAGGATGTGCTGGCCGCTACCGGCGAGGACAGTCCCTGCAGTGCGCTAGGCATCGCGGAGATCAGTTGCTCCACCCGGCCGTTGCTGGCGACTGCGGAACTGGCGGCCTGGGTGACCGCGGCGGCCTGCCCGGCTGTGCCCGCCGCGTTGGTGGTCTGTGACGGCGAACTGAACGGCGTCAGCTGCGTGGCGGTCGCCGAGGTGCCCGCGTAACCGTACATCGCGGCGGCGTCTTGTGCCCACATCATGCTGTAGTGGGCCTCGTTGGCGGCGATAGCCGCGGTGTTCTGCCCCAGAAAATTGGTCGCGACCAACGCCGCCAGCTGGGCCCGGTTGGCGGCGACAACTGGCGGGGGCACACTGGCCGCGCGGGCCACCTCGAATGCCGCGGCCGCGGTGGTGGCCTGGGTGGCGGCCCGCTCGGCTAGACCGGCGGCGGCGCTCATCCACGCCAGGTACGGTGTGGCCGCGGCGGCCATCGATGCCGAGGCCGAACCCAGCCATTCCTCACCGGAAAGCCGGTGGATCACCGTCTCGTAGGACGTCGTTGCCGAGGCAAGCTCGGCGGCCAGACCGCGCCAGGCCGACGCGGTGGCCATCATCGGCGCCGACCCCGGGCCGGCATAGATGCGACCGGAGTTGATCTCCGGCGGTAACACTCCGTAGTCCAACATGGCTACTCCTTATAACTCTGCTGCGATGACGTTGGCGGCCTAGGCGGCCGAATGGGACTCTGCTTAGCCGACCATGCCCGTGCGCGGCATGACGGTGGGCTTGACCCCGTAACGGGGAGTGCCCAAGCCGAAGCCACCTCGCTCAGCGCTGGCACCCGGGATGCCGCCGGGCATGGCCGCCACCGAGTTGGTCTCCGGTGCGACAGCCCAGCCGCTGGCCGGTAGGGCAGCGGTGCTGGCGGTGGCCGGCGCGGCGGCGGCCCAGCTCTGCGGCGCGGAAAACGAGTTGACCAGCGTCGCCTGGCCCATGGCGGCCGACACCGCCGGCACGGTCGTGTTGACGGTGCCGGCGGCGGCCGACGCGGCACCGGCCGCACCACTCACACCGCCGCCCAGGCCGCCCAGGGCGCCGAGCGGGCCGCCGGGCATCAGCAATGCCCCAATTCCGGTGCCGGCTGCACCACCGCCGACGGCGTGGCCCGCGGCGGTGAGGTAACCGATCAAGCTCGGGGCCAGGCTCGACGGTATATACATCATGGCGGTCGATGCGCCTGTGCCGAGATCCGTAAGGAGCGAGTTCGAGCCCAATGAGCTCAGTGCGCTGAGCAGCGGTGAGACCGCCGAGGATGTGCCGGTCGCGTTGGCGGCCTCGGTGGCTGCATAGGACTCTGCGCTGGTGTTCAGGGTGGTCACAAACATCTGGTGAATCGCCGCGGCTTGGGCACTGACCGCCTGGTAGTGGCTGGCGTACGCCGCGAACTGCGCCGCGGTCAGTGCGGAGACCTCGTCGGCGGCGGCGGGAACCACACCGGTAGTCGGTGCGGCGGCCGCCGCGTTTTGCGCGCTGAGCGCCGATTCGATGCCCTGCAGGTCGCCGGCCGCAGCCGTCAACGACTCAGGCTGGGTGGTCACATAAGACATCGCTTTCTCCTTTACGAAACCGAGTCGGCCGGTGTTGGAGGGTCGGCTCTGAGATACGGCAACCAGTTCGACGGCGCCAAGGATATTAACCAACCACAATGTACGCGGATGCAGCCGGTTACGAAAGCTGGTTAACCGCTTATTAACTCGCATGTCTGAACTTTTTACATACGGCCGGCTTAGGGTTGGTGCGTCGGCCCTCGATCTGGGGGTACATCAAGAGCGGCTATCTCGCGTTCCCTAAAGTACTTTCGTTGTTCTGTTGGCGGTGGCCGCAGGTGTACGGGCAAAGCTCAAATGTCGGGCTAGCATCGAACCCGATTGGCGTGGAACGTGTTAACGTGAAACGATGTGTCGCCATCGGTGCGTTTGCCAGAGTCCTACTACACAGTCGGCGTTCGTTCGATCGCATGCCGTGAGGGTCGGCAACACAGATTTAACAATCCGCTCCACGACAGCAAAAGCTCGGTAACACGTTCGTAACGCACTTTGCGCACACTATGGCCTATGAAACGGCTCCTCCTGCCAGCTGCCATCGCAGGCGTCGCGGCCACGGTCGGCTTCTCGGCGCCTGCGTACGCCGACCAGGGCGACCATGTCAGCAGCGACGCGGCGTTTCTGACTGCACTTTCCGGCGCGGGATTGAGTTATCGCGGCGCGGACCGAGCCATACCTGCTGGCCGGGCGGTGTGCCAGTTGATGGATGCGGGCCTCTCGCCCACGGACACCGTCCTCGCGGTCCAGCAGACCAACCCCGGCTTCACCCTGCAGAACGCCGCACAGTTCGCCGCCATCTCGGCTACCGCTTACTGCCCGGGACACATGTAAGCACGACCCGCGAGCGGTCGCCGACCTCGCTATGCGATGACGAAGGCATGCTGGCGAAGTACTGTTTTCATGGTTCAGGCACCATTTGCCAGCAGAACGCCGTATAGCCGCTGAGCCGGCCCAGGCGTTACCACGCTAGATTCACCCTGGGCGCCGTGGGCCCCTATAGCCCAATTGGCAGAGGCAGCGGACTTAAAATCTAATGCTCTCGGCGTTTGTGGTGTTTGCCATGAGTGATAGGTATCGAGTTAGATGTCTCTACCTGCAAGTATGCGATTTGCTGCGTTGGTTGTGGAGAGGAAGAGCGGGGTAAGTCCCCTGGGGCGGTGGGGTTTCGGGGGCTGAGGCCAGCCGGGCTGAAGGTGCCCGGCGTGTCGTTGCCGGTGTTGGGGTGGGCCATCGCGTAGTGGTCAGTGAGTTAC
>NZ_JBYCKY010000279.1:0-4316 GCF_057473605.1 Mycobacterium sp. TH-M82
GCCCCGCCTGCCCGGCCGCGGCGCCGGCCGCGGCGAGCGCGCCACGGTGCCGTCGCGGCCGGTGCCCCACGACGCTGAGACGCTATCGCGGCGAGGAGACTTTCGCCGATTCCGGATGCGGCGCTTCGCCGAATCGGGCCAGCGCCAGCGTCCCGGCGACGGCTACGGCGAATCCCGCGGAAACCATCCAGCCGAGGCCGTCGCGGGTGCGGTCACCGAGCCACACCACCCCGACGAACGCAGGCGCGATCGTCTCCCCGACCACCATCCCAGCGACGGCAGTGGTCACAGATCCGCGATGTAAGGCGGATGTGAGTAACAGAAACCCCACCGCCCCGCCTGCGGTCACTGCGTATAGGGCAGGGTTTGTGTAGAAGGCGCCTCTGCTGGGATCGATCGGGTCGATCAACCGCACGCCGACCTCGACAACACCGAAGCCGGTTCCGGCACCGAGCCCCAAGACGAGGGCGCGCGGACGCCCGCCCAATTGGCCCCCAGCGGCGCCGACGACGAATACTGCACCGACCACGCCCAACAGTGCCCAGGGGAGTCCAGCCGGGCCGGGCCGGGAGCCCTCCGGTCCGGCGGCCAGCCCGAGCATCACGAAGCCGACGCAGACCACGCCCACGGCCATCCACTCGGCCGATGACAGCCGCGCCGATAGCACCCAGGCGGCCACGATGGCGGTGACTGCGAGCGATCCGGCCAGCGCCGCGGCGACGACGTAGATCGGTACCAAGCGCAGCGCCGCAACTTGTAGCAGAAAGCCAAGGCCGTCAAGGCCAAAGCCCGCGAGATAGCGCCACTGCCGGACGGCGCGCAACAGCAGCACGGCGTCGACACCCGAGCCGTTGCCGGCTGCCACCGATCGCGCCGCCGCAGCCTCGAGCACCGATGCCGTGCCGTAACACACCGAGCAGCCCAGAGCCAGCACCAATCCGATCAGCACGGGTCGACAATACTCAGTGGCCGGCTCGTCCAGCCGCTCGCAACGGACGTCCGCCGCCGCCGACGCCACCGTCGCACTAGCTTGGAACGCGAGGCCAGCGGCGAGGCGATAACTGAGGAGGCCGACGGATGCCGCGATCACGACCGGAAACGACGCGCTGATGCGCGCCATGGACGAGGCCGAGGTTCGACGGATCCTCGATGTCGGGTTGCGGCTCGGGGAGCTGCTTTTGGCCTGCCAGGCGGGAACAGCCGACGTCACCGCCACGATCATCGCGGTCACCACCGCCTATGGTCTGCCCGACACCCAGGTGGAGGTCACCTCGAACTCGATCACGGTCTCGGTCCCCCGGAAGGTGCCCGGCGCGCCGGTCACCGCGATGTATCTGGTGCAGTCGCGCTCGCTGGACTACACCCGCGTCCAGCTGGCCACCGACCTCGCCCAGCGCGTCGTCGACACCACACCGGAGCCCGAGTGGGTGCAGCAGCAGTTGGACACCCTGGAGCAGGCCGAACATCCCTACCCGCGCTGGGTGTCGACCGCCGGCCTCGCGGTGATGGCCGGCGGCTTTGCCGTGCTGCTCGGCGCCGGGCCGCTGGTGGCGGTGCTCGCGACGGCGACCACCGCGCTGATCGACCGGGTCGGCCGCGTCCTCAACCGCTGGCGCCTGCCCCTCCTGTTCCAGCAGGTTGTCGCCGCCACGCTGGCCACCGGTGTCGCCCTCGGCGTCACCGCCGCCGGCTGGCTGCCCGAAAGCACTTCGGTATCACCGGTGGTGGCGGCCAACATCGTGGTGTTGCTGTCCGGGCTGGCCATCGTCGGCTCCTTTCAGGACGCAGTCACCGGCTACCAGCTCACGGCCATCTCCCGGATCATGGACATCGCGCTCTCTTCCGCGGGCATCCTGGTCGGCATCGACATCGCGCTGCACATCGGGGCGGCGTTCGATGTGCACGTCCAGGTGAGCCCGGAGTTGCCGGTGGCCATCTTCGGCGTGCCGGTACGCGTGCTGGCCGGCGCGGTCGGGGCCGTTGGCGCGGCGGTCGCGAGTTACGCGCGGCCGCGGGCGGCGGTAGCGGCGGGCGGTGCGGGGGCGATCGGCTCGGTGATCTTCTTCGCTCTGCAGCTTGCCGGGGCCGACGTCATCACCGGCTCGTTCGTGGCGGCCGCCGCGATCGGTCTCGGGGCGGCCGTCTTCGCGTCCCGGCTGCGGGTCACACCGCTGGTGATCGTGATGGCGGGCATCATCCCGCTGGTACCCGGGCTGACGCTGTTCCGCGGTTTTGTCGAATTGGTGCACGGTAGTTCGGCCGCCGGGGGGAGCCTGGCGATGGCGGCCGGGATCGCGCTGGCGCTCGGCGCGGGCGTGGTGCTCGGTCCGCTGCTGGCGCCGTCCGCCCAGCGCGAACTCGGCCGTTACCGCGATCTGCTTCGCGGCGGTTCGATGCGCCGCGCGGCCAGCGCGCGCCGCATACCACAACTCGCCGGCATCCGACTGCCCTCCCCCCGCTGGACGGCGCGCCGCGGCGGGCCGCCGCCGGGATCACTGGCATCCTGAATCAGTGCGCAGGTGCACCCACTGCTCAGCTGACAATGACCCGGTGGAAGCGACCGGCGGGCTGTTGTCGACATCACGGGGGTTCTCGGTGTACGGCCCGTCGCATCAGGCTGTGCTCGCGGTGTTCGCGCTCGGCGCCGCGCTGCTGGTCTGGGTCGGGCGCAGGCAGACCGAATCGCAAGCCCGCCTCTTCGGTCGCATCCTCGGTGTGCTCACCGCCGCGATATACGGTGCGGTTCTGGTCTACTCGCTGTTCCCGCCTGCGATCGGCCGGTCGGTACCGCTGCGTCTGACCGATCTCGCGACCGTCGCGGCGGCCTACGCCTTGTGGTCGCAGCGGCACTGGCCCTTTGCGCTCACCTACTACTGGGGCCTGGTGCTGAGTACACAGGCGTTGATTTCACCGGTTCTGGTGAGTCCGGATTTTCCGCACTACCAGTTCCTCGGCTTCTGGGCGATTCACCTGCTCGTCGTCTGGGCCGCCATCTATCTCACCTGGGGCCGGCGGATGCGACCCGGCTGGCGCAGCTACCGGTTCACGGTTCTGGTCACGATGGTGTGGGCCGCGGTGACCTTCGCGTTCAACAGCATCGCCGGAACCGACTACGGCTTCCTCAACGGAAAGCCGGCCACCACAACCCTGTTGGACGTTTTGGGGCCGTGGCCGGTATACGTTGTGACCGCGGCCCTGCTCCTCCTCATCGTGTGGGCCCTGATGACCTGGCCGTGGGAGCGGACAGGCAACGAGCCAAGGACCGTCTTCCGTAGCGGTGGGTGACCTCGTCGTGCGGGCGTTCCCATGCGTATCAATAAATCCGGGATATGGCGATGTGCCCGCCTCTGCGCGACAACCCAGGTAAACCCGCCGACACCATCTGCACGGCCTCGCTGTTGTCGCGCAGAGGCGGGCACATGCGCACATCCTTTCCCGCCGTGACCGGTGTGACAGAAGAGAAACCGGTCAGCCGCCGGCGGCGACCCCCACGAGATTCGTGGTAAAAGGTGGTAAAAGCACCCGAGCGGGAGACCAGATGCTGAGCACCATGCAGGACGGATCGCTGTCGATCGCCAAACTGCTGCAGTACGGCAGCACCAGCCACGGCGACGCCGAAGTCATCACCTGGACCGAGAACGGCCCCCGCCGGCAGAGCTATGCGCAAACCGGGAAGCGGTGTGCCCAGCTCGCGCACGCCCTGCGAAAGCTCGGCATCACCGGCGACCAGCGGGTCGCCACCTTCATGTGGAACAACGCCGAGCACCTGGAGGCCTACCTCGGACTGCCCGCGATGGGCGCGGTGCTGCACACACTCAACATCCGGCTGTTCCCGGACCAGCTGGTGCACATCGTCAACCACGCCGAAGACCAGGTCATCCTGGTCGACGACACACTGCTGCCGCTGCTGGCCCCGCACCTTCGGCAGTTCACAACCGTCCAGCACCTGGTGGTTCGGGGCGATCAGATGCCCGGGGCCGAGATCCCCGAGGCGATCACCGTACACAGCTGGGAGCAGCTCATCGCCGGCGAACCGGAAGACTTCGACTGGCCCGAGCTTGACGAGCACTGCGCGGCCGCACTGTGCTACACCTCCGGCACCACCGGCGACCCGAAGGGCGTCGCCTACTCGCACCGGTCCATCTGGCTGCATTCGATGGGGGTGTGCATGACCGACGGGATGGCGCTGCGGCAGGGCAACGTCGCGCTCAACATCGTGCCGCAGTTCCACGCCATGTCCTGGGGGATGCCGTATGCGGCATTCATGATCGGGGCGTCGCTGCTGATGCCCGGCCGGTTCCTGCAGCCGGCGCCGC
>NZ_JBYCKY010000280.1:0-1582 GCF_057473605.1 Mycobacterium sp. TH-M82
GGTGACGGTCTTCTCGATCATGTCCAACACCACGCCCAGCCCGACGTCCTGGTTGACCTCGACCATCTCCAGCAGCACCTTCACCGCTGCCGCGAGCAATGATCAATACCTGTGGATGAGGCTCGGTGACGGGGGCGTGAAAGTGGGCGCACCTTCCCGGGGATGATCTTCACGGAATCAGGTATTCGATCAAGACCGGCGTTGGCGCGCTGGTTGGGAAGGTACGCCCATGCTCACCGTAGTTCACGATGCCGGGGACGCCAACGACAATGCCAGCAGCGCTGGTCGGTCGTTGTTGGACGAGATCGTCCGCGACGGTGCGCGGCAGATGTTGGCCGCTGCACTGCAGGCCGAGGTCGCCGCGTATGTGGCCCAGTTCGCCGATCAGCTCGATGCCGAGGGCCACCGGCTGGTGGTCCGCAACGGGTACCACCAGTCCCGCGAGGTGCTGACCGCGGCCGGGGCGGTCGAGGTGAAGGCGCCGCGGGTCAACGATAAACGTGTCGATCCCGATACCGGTGAGCGGCAGCGGTTCTCCTCGGCGATCCTGCCGGCCTGGGCGCGCAAGTCCCCGCAGATGAGCGAGGTGTTGCCGCTGCTGTACCTGCACGGTTTGTCGACCAGCGATTTCGGGCCGGCGCTGGAGCAGTTCCTCGGCTCTGGGGCCGGGTTGTCGGCTACTACGATCACCCGGCTGACCAGCCAGTGGCAAGACGAGGCTCGCACGTTTGCCGCCCGGGATCTGTCGGGCACCGATTACGTCTACCTGTGGGTCGACGGGATCCACCTCAAGGTCCGCCTGGACCAGGAGAAGCTGTGTCTGCTGGTGATGCTCGGGGTGCGCGCCGACGGGCGCAAGGAATTGGTGGCGATCACCGACGGCTACCGGGAGTCCACCGAGTCGTGGGCCGATCTGCTGCGTGACTGCAAACGGCGCGGAATGACCGCCCCGGTGCTGGCCGTCGGCGACGGCGCACTCGGGTTCTGGAAAGCGATGCGGGAGGTGTTCCCGGCGAGCAAGGAGCAGCGCTGCTGGTTCCATAAGCAAGCCAATGTCCTTGCTGCACTACCGAAGTCAGCGCATCCGGCCGCGTTGGCGGCGATGCGCGACATCTACAACGCCGAGGACATCGACAAGGCGCAGGTCGCCGTCAAAGCGTTCGAGGTCGACTTCGGCGCCAAGTTTCCCAAGGCCGTCGCCAAGATCGTCGACGATCTGGACACCCTGCTGGAGTTCTATCACTACCCGGCCGAGCATTGGATCCACTTGAGGACGACGAACCCGATCGAGTCGACGTTCGCCACCGTGCGGCTGCGGACGAAGGTCACCAAGGGTCCGGGATCGCGTGCGGCCGGTCTGGCCATGGCCTACAAGCTGATCGACGCCGCACAGGCCCGCTGGCGCGCCGTCAACGCCCCGCACCTGGTCGCCCTCGTACGCGCCGGCGCGGTGTTCCACAAGGGCAAGCTGCTCGAACGCCCCGCCGACATCACCCCACCGCAACCGCCCTCAGACGGCGATCAGCACACCGGAACGGAGGTCGCCTGAAACACTCCGATCCACAGGTATTGACAATTCCTC
>NZ_JBYCKY010000281.1:0-6723 GCF_057473605.1 Mycobacterium sp. TH-M82
CCCCCTCGCGGCGCTGGGCCTGCTGCACCCGATCGTCGCGGGCGCGGCGATGGGCTTCTCCTCGGTCAGCGTGGTGACCAACTCGCTACGGCTACGCCGTTTCGGCGTGATCTCAAACCGCAGATTGTCTCGATCCCGACGGTTACGCCATCTGCGGTCGTGCACTGGCATTACCTCAACAGGTTGACTACCCAGGTGACTGGCGAGGGATTATGGAGAAGCGATGACAGACACAAATTCGGCTGCACCCGCCTATAACTACGACCACTTCGGCATTGAGCATCGCAGCATGGACCACCTGGGGGGCGTGGAGGTCGGTGAACCCGCGCCGGACTTCACCGCGACGCGACTCGACGGCACCGAGGTAAAGCTCTCCGATTTCCGCGGTAAGCCCGTGGTTGTGGAGACCGGCAGCGTGAGCTGCCCCATGTACGTCGGGCACATCGAGCCGATGAACGCGCTGGCGTTTCGCTTCCCCGACGTGGTTTTCCTGGTTCTCTATGTGCGCGAAGCGCATCCGGGCCAGCACATTGGCGCGCACCACGATCCCGCGCAGAAGGCCGCCGCCGCGCGGATCGTCGCCGACGAGGAACACGAGGGCCGCACGATCCTGATCGATGACCTGGCCGGTACCGCGCACCGGCGTTATGGAGCCATGCCGAACACTGTGCACGTCATCGACGCCGACGGGAAGGTGGCGTTCCGCGCGATGTGGAACGATCCGGCAGCCGTCGAGGCCGTGTTGGGAAAGGTGCTCGTCGGCCAGGACACCGCGGCGGTGCGGGCCCGGTTCCGCCCATCTGGGCCCGCCACGCTTTTTCGTGTGCTGCGGCGCGCGGGCTGGCGGGCCGTCTGGGATTTCGTCGTCGCCTTTCCGGCTGTGGCCCGGGCCCATCTGCGGCCGGGACGCCCACGTGCGGAGGAGTAGCCACGGCGACAGGACGGGACCACCAGTACAAGGGCGGAACCCGATGCGGCTCTCGCACAGTGGGTCTGGCGGAACCTGCGTTACAGCCGTCGATGCGGTGACGCCGTCAGCCGGAGTCTACAGATATTGCCGAACTGTGGAATATGAAGATCCACAATAGTTATGGCTTGGCTGCTTAGCCATCCAGCAATCGTAATGCACTCGTGGCGAAGGTGGCTGGGTCTTCGATCTGCGGGTAGTGGCCCAGCCCGGGTAGCTCGATCACGGGCGCGGCGGGGCGTAGTTCCCGCAGCCCGTCGAGCACGTTGGTGGTGGCGACCGGGTCGTCGAGGCCCCACAGGAAAGCGAGCGGTTTCGGCCACTCACGGACGGCACCATGCCAGCGTGATGCATACCGCTGGCGTTCATCAAGGTAGGAGATCAGCAGATGAAGGATGCGATGACCGCCGTTGTGTGAGAGCAGCGCCCACTGCGCGGCGGCCTCCTCCGCGGAGAGCGGATGGCCAGCGCTGAACAGCCGCGCGAAGCCTGGGATGAACATGCGCCGGTTCACCAGCCGCGCGACCACCGGGCCGAGTCGGCCGCGGAGCACGTTTTGGATCGGACGCAGACTGGCCCGCTCCAGGATTACGCTGCCGTTCGACAGTACGACCCGCTGCAGGTCGAATCCCAAGCGGCCCTCCAGGTCTCGGGCCAGCAGCTCGGTAGTCACCGACGTGCCCATATCGTGCGCGATCACTACGACCGGGCCCATGGTGGTGTCGGCGATCACGGCCTCCACCAGGTCGGCCTGCTCCAGCAGACTGTAGCGGTGCGGCCGCGGCTTGTCCGAGAGGCCGAAGCCCAAGAAGTCCATGGCCACCCACGCGCGCCCGGCCAGGTGCGGGGTAACCGTTCGGAAGTCGTAGGAGCTCGACGGATAGCCGTGCAACATCAGCACCGTGGGGCTCTCACCAGTCCTCGATCGGACGAACACCGATCCCACGCCGGTCGCCAACCTGCGTCCACCGTCACGCCACTCGGACACGCTCGCCGACATCACCCGACGGAAGATAGCATGCTAGGGCCGTGTACGCGTCATCGACGATGGTCGAAGCCAATGACCAAGTCGACGACATTGGGCTACCTGATAATCTCCGCATGTTCGCCCCATTACGCAGGTCTGCGGTCCATTGCAGGGCGAATGGTCAGCCAGGTGACAAAGCTCTAGCCCGGGCAGTGAGATTCGGGTCTCCTGGACGGTTGGTGACGCCGCTGACGGCATCGCCAAAGCTGGTCCGTCACAGCAGCGGGCACGGTTCCGACCTTGCCGCGATGTCGACCCGAGCCAGCGCCTTGCAGTCCGGGTAACCGCTACCCAGCGATGCGCAGCGCACAAGGAGGGTGCAATGACCGCTCCGCAAAGAACGGACCCGGTGGTCGAGGTGTACTGGCGGCCCGGCTGCCCGTATTGTCACCTGCTGCTGCACCCGCTGCGGCGCAGCGGCCTCAACCTGCGAGAATTCAACATCTGGGAAGAGCCTGAAGCGGCCGCGCGTGTGCGATCGGTCGCTGGCGGAAACGAGACTGTACCAACAGTTTTCATCGGCGAGCGCGTTATGGTGAATCCCACGGTGCGACAAGTGCTGGCCGCAGCTCGCGGTGAGGAGGCGCCGGCTCCGTGGTGGACCCGGTGGCGGCGATAGTCCCGCTGCATAGGGGCGCGCACCACTGGTCGTCGGTGGATAGCTCAGGTGGCCCTTTGATGAGGAGGTACGCAGATGCTGCAAAGGCCGCGAACTGTGGTGTTCGACGTTGTCGAAACGCTGATGTCGCTGGAGCCGCTGCGGTCCCGGTTCGCCGATGTCGGACTTGCTCCCACGCTGCTGGAACGATGGTTGGATCGGTTGCAGCGCGATGGCATGGCGTTGACCTTGGCCGAGAGCTATCAACCGTTTCCCGTGGTGGCCGGAGCGGCGTTGCGCACGTTGGCGCGTGGCACGCTCGACGATGACGCGGTAGGTCATGTGCTGGCCGGCTTCGGCACGCTTCCGGCTCACCCCGACGTCGAGCCCGCGTTGGAGATGCTGGCTCAGGCGGGGATTTCACTGGTGTGTCTGAGCAACGGTAACGCCGATGCCACCACTAATTTTCTTGTCCGCAACAATCTTTTGGGCTACATCGACACGGTCATCAGCGCGGCCGAGGTGTCCAGCTGGAAACCGGGTTGGCAGATCTACGACCACGCGGTACACATGATCGCCCGCCCGGTCCGCGAGGTCGCGCTGGTCGCCGTGCACGCGTTCGACTGCCACGGTGCCAAAAGTGCCCGGTGGGTCACCGGCTGGGTCAGTCGCCTGGAAGGCCACTACGCCGAGGTGTTCACCCCCGCCGACATCGTCGGAGACGACCTGATCGAGGTCGCGACAGGCCTGCTCGCGCTACCCGCGTAGCGCGCTGCCAGGCAGCGCGGTGGTCAGCGCAGGCGGCCTACAGACTGTCACCGCGCTGACAAAGGGGTTAGCGCGCCGGTGCTGCGCGCCGTAAGGTGCCGCTATGGCTAGCCAATTATCCAGTGGTGCAACCGTTCCGGTACGTCGCCTTAAGGGCATCGACGGCCAGCCGGTGCGGGTGCCGGCGACCACGGGACGAACACACGTGCAGTTTCGCCGGTTCGCGGGCTGCCCGATCTGCCATCTGCATCTGCGCAGCTTCGCCGACCGGTATCAGGAGGTAGCCGGCGCGGGGATCACCGAGGTGGTGTTTTTCCACTCGCCAGCCGACAAGCTGCGCGGTTATCAGTCCCTGCTACCGTTTACGGTGGTGGCCGACCCCGATAAGGAGCAGTACCGCGCATTCGGAGTGGAAAAGGGTTTGCGGTCCCTGACTCATCCCCGGGCATGGCGATCCGCGTTCCGCGGGTATGCGGCCGCCCGCCGGCACCGTAGTGATCCCGACTATGCCGGTGTCGGATCAACGGATGGCACCACACATTTGGGGCTGCCGGCCGACTTCCTCATCGATCCCGACGGGACCGTTATCGCCGCGCATTACGGTCGTCACGCCGATGATCAGTGGTCGGTGGAACAACTTCTGGACATGAATCGGTCGCTCGGCGGACGAGAGTCGCAGTGACTCGTGTGCGACTGATCGTCACCCTGGTTGTCACGACGGTGCTTGTCGCGGCGTGCGGGTCGCAGTCCGGGGCCGGGTCCTCGGCAGCGCACCCATCCCCGTGGCACGTCGACACCCAGCCACCCGAAGCCAGAACCGTGCCTGCACAGCTGCGGTTCACCGCTAAAACCCTGAACAGGAAGGACTTTCACGGGCAAAGCCTGTTGGGTAAACCCGCCGTGCTGTGGTTTTGGACACCGTGGTGTCCGACCTGTCAAGGGGAGGCGCCGATGGTTGGCCGGGTCGCCGCGGCTCACGCGGGTGTGACCTTCGTCGGAGTCGCCGGACTGGATCAGATACCTGCCATGAAAGAGTTCGTCGACAAGTACAAGCTGGATGGATTCAGCGAGCTGGCCGACACCGACGGGACGGTCTGGGCGAAATTTGGTGTCACCCGACAACCCGCGTTTGCGTTCATCCACCCCGACGGCAGCATTGACGTCGTCAAGGGGTCGCTGTCTGAGCCCGATCTCACCCAGCGGGTAACGGGCTTGTCCAACCAATGATCGACACGATCGGTTTTGCCCTCGGCGCGGGGCTGGTGGCCGCACTGAACCCGTGTGGCTTCGCGTTCCTGCCGGGCTACCTGGGTTTGGTGGTCGCCGGCGGCGGCACGGAATCGTCACGCCAGGCGGCGCTGGTCCGCGCGGGCTCGGCAACGGTGGCCATGTCCGCCGGATTCGTCACCGTCTTCGGCGTCTTCGGCTTACTGCTCTCGCCGTTGATCGCCTCCGCGCAGAAGTACCTGCCGTTCGCAACCGTCGTCATCGGTGTCCTGTTGGTGATGCTGGCAGTGTGGCTGCTGGCAGGCAAGAACATCACCGTTATCGTTCCACGGCTGCCCCATGTGGCGCCAACCGCGCAGCTGCGTTCGATGTACGGCTACGGCGTGGGCTATGCGATCGCATCGCTGTCATGCACCATCGCACCGTTTCTCGCGGTGTTCAGCGTGACATTCGAGCGGGGATCCATACTCACCGGCGTCCTGGCCTTTACCGCATATGCCGGCGGGATGACCATCACTGTCGGAGTAGCCGCGCTAGCAGTGGCCCTGGCCGGGTCTGCGGCCGCTGGCGTACTGCGCCGCATCCTGCCGCATGTCGGCAGGATCGCCGGCGTCGTCGTCCTGGTGACCGGACTCTACGTCACCTACTACGGCTACTACGAGATCCGGCTCTACTTCACCGCCGCCAGTCCCGATGACCCCATCATCCAGGGTGTTGGGGTGGTGCAAGGTTGGCTGGCCGGCCGGGTCGATGCCCTGGGCGCCTTGCCATTGCTGGGTGCACTCGCGGGGGTGGTCGCAACCGCGATCGGGTGGCGCATGGTGACGCGTCGCCGAGCCAGCCGCTCATGACCGGGCGGCGCACTGCTGCCTCGGCACCTACGGCTCCGCGCCACCAGCGCCTTGTCGCCAGCCAGGCGAGGTGGAGGCGACCAGCAAGCTGCCGAATTAGCCGGCCGGACACTCGCCGCTTATCGTCTGCTTGCATGTCACCGTCCCGACATCTGGGAAGATCAGACTGATGGTGTGACTGGGCAACTGATCGTCTCGGTCTCCGGGATTTGCGAGCGCACGTGTGCCGACGTCGCCGGGTTCTGTGCCCAAATGGACGCCCGCGCCGTGCCGGTGTCGTTGCTGGTGGCGCCTCGACTCAAGCGCGATTATCGGCTCGATGCTGACCTGCGCACCGTCGAGTGGCTGGCGGGCCGGCGCGCCGGTGGCGATGCAATCGTGCTGCACGGCTACGACGAAGCAGCTACCAAGAAGCGCCGCAGTGAGTTCGCCACGTTGCCCGCCCACGAGGCCAACCTGCGGCTGCTGGGCGCTGACCGGGTGCTCGACCACGTCGGGTTGCGCACCCGATCGTTCGCAGCGCCTGGCTGGACGGTATCGCAAGGAACAGTGACGGTGTTGTCGCGCAACGGGTTCCGGTTGCTAGCCGATCTGCACGGGATCACGGACCTGGTCAGGCACACCACCGTTCGCGCGCGGGTGCTAGGTATCGGGGAAGGCTTCCTCACCGAACCGTGGTGGTGCCGGATGCTGGTGCGCGCGGCCGAACGCACCGCGCGCCGTGGCGGCGTGGTGCGGGTTGCGGTGGCGGCGGGTCAACTGCGCAAGCCCGGACGGCTACAGGCGATGCTGGACGCCGTGGATCTGGCGTTGTTGCACGGATGCACACCGAATGTGTACCGCTGGCGGTCCGATCCCGCGGTTCGCGACGCAGCCTGACTGCGCGGTCGGGGCTGCCGGCCTGGTGGCTGGCTGTGAGCTAGTGCATGCGCGCCCGCCATGACGATGTTTCCGAGCAGGTGCGCGTTACATCAACCCTTGAGCCGATCCAGTGGCACTCCGCAGCTCACCCCGATGCCTTCCATCGCCTCTTCGAGCGGTACGTCGAGGGCGCTGGCCACCGTGGTCGTGTAGCGCATCAACGCAACCGAGGCCACGATCTCCACGATCTCGGCATCGGTCCATCCGAACGACCGTAGGTTGTCGGCCATCTCGTCGGTGACTGCGGCGGGACGACGGCCGACGATACGGGCGAAGTCCACCGCGGCGTTCTCCTTGTCGGTCAGACGGGGAGACGGTTTGCCCTCGATGAGCTCCACGCATTCCTGGCGGCTCCACTTCTTGC
>NZ_JBYCKY010000282.1:0-1248 GCF_057473605.1 Mycobacterium sp. TH-M82
GATCCTGTCGCTGCTGCTCGACGCATACCGCCGCCGGGACCGGGTCGGCCTGGTGACGTTTCGCGGCTCCGGCGCCGAGGTGGTGCTGCCGGCGACAAGCTCGGTGGAGATCGCGGCCGCCCGACTCGACGAGGTGCCCGTCGGCGGCCGCACCCCGCTGGCCGAGGGGCTGGCAGCGGCCGCCGAGGTGGTCCGCTGCGAGCGACTGCGCGACCCGGACTGCCGCCCGCTGCTGGTGGTGGTCACCGACGGCCGGGCCACCGCCGGCGAGGATCCGGTGCAGCGCTCCCAGATCACCGCGGACCACCTCGCCGAGCGGGGGCTCAGCGCGGTGGTCGTCGACTGCGAGAGCGGCCGGATGCACTGCGGCCTGGCCCGCACCCTCGCCGAGCACCTGCGGGCCGAACACGTCCCGCTGCCGCAGGTGAGCGCCGAGGCACTGACCGGGGTGGTCCGCGGCGCCGCCCGGCAGGGGGCCGCCTGATGCCGCAGGGACAGCCGCTGACAGTGCCCGACGACGCTCTGACCACCCGTCAGCGCCGCAACCGGCCGCTGCTGATCGTGCACACCGGGGACGGCAAGGGAAAGTCCACCGCCGCGTTCGGCCTGGCGCTGCGCGGCTGGAACCAGGGTTTTGCGATCGGGGTGTTCCAGTTCGTCAAGTCCGCCAAGTGGCGGGTCGGCGAGCAGAGCGTCCTGGAGCGGCTCGGCGCCCTGCACCGCGACACCGGTGCGGGCGGACCGGTGGAGTGGCACAAGATGGGTTCGGGCTGGTCGTGGAGCCGCAAGGCTGGCACCGACGCCGACCACTCGGCCGCCGCCGCCGAGGGCTGGTCGCAGGTCAAGCGTCGCCTGGCCGCGCAAGCCCACGACTTGTACGTCCTCGACGAATTCACCTACCCGATCAACTGGGGTTGGGTCGACGTCGACGACGTGACGCGGACGCTGGTGAACCGGCCGGGCCGCCAGCACGTCGTGATCACCGGCCGGCACGCCGATCCGCGGCTGATCGAGGCCGCCGACCTGGTCACCGAGATGACGAAGGTGAAGCACCCGATGGACGCCGGCCAGAAGGGCCAGCGCGGGATCGAGTGGTAGACCGTGGCAGATGGTGGTAGACCGTGGTGAGCGCATGGCAGCCGGTACGCTCCCGCGCCTGATCGTGGCCGCACCGGCGTCCGGGCACGGCAAGACGACGGTGGCCACCGGGCTGATGGCGGCGCTGTCGGCGCGGGGGCACCACGTCAG
>NZ_JBYCKY010000283.1:0-46482 GCF_057473605.1 Mycobacterium sp. TH-M82
CAATGGTTCACGGTCAAGCCCGGCGTGTCGATGTCCTTGGCCAGCCGACTGACAGGTGATCCTGAGTCAAGGGGGTAGATTCCCGACTTGTAACAAACGTCTCTGTGGTGGCCCCAGCGGGGCCACCAGCCGCGCCCCTGCCACGGCGACTAGGAGTAGATGGGGGCGCCGCCCACCTGAGGCGAACGCCCCCACCCGCGGCGCTACGCGGCGGAGTCCCGTCGCGCGCTGACCCGCTGATCCGCCGGCGGCTGCTCTTCGGCGCCACTTTCGATCAGGTCGAAGATCACTTCGGCAAAGCCGTCTGGCACTCGGGCCGCAAGGGCAATGTGATCGCGTGCCCACGCCCCAACGAGCGCGTCATTTCCGGTCGCTGCCGAGCCGCCCAGACCGGTCGGCTCGAAGTCGCCAGCTCCCCGACCATTGCCCTCGACGGTCAACAGCGGTAGTGGATGAATCGCGAGTTCGTCGGCTCCGCTCCAGTAGTACCGGACCGCCGGCACTTTGCTCTTGTCGACATAGACCCGCTTGTCCCAGTTCACCAGGTACGGGAAGGCCTCGACGCCCGGCGCCATACGCGGAAAGGCGTTCGGGACCACCCGGGGATCACGCACGCCCTCGACAACGACGCCGCCGATCAACTGCGCGCGCTCCCCCAGGCCCTTCACGGCGGGCCGGTACGGTTCGACGTCCTGTGCCAGCGAGTGCAGGTTCGCCTCACGGGTAACCAGCTCGCCACCACGCTCGTAGGTGCGCATTACCGGTCTGCCCTCAGCGTCGATCTCGGGGTCGGCGTAATCGCCGGCCCAGACCACCCTCCGCGGCGCCTCGGCCAGCAGCAGCGTCTCGAACGCCGCAACGAAGTCGTTACCGATCCAACTGTGCTCCATCAACTTCGCCCCGTTGTCGAAGTCCCAGCTGCACATCCGATGCTCGATCTGACCTGCCTCGTTCAGGACGACCGGAACGTAGTACTGCCCCATGACAATCAACCCCTTTCCAGGGTTTCGGCGAGCCTGCCCGAATGGCTAGCTCCAACAACTGCGAACGCTACCTGCCCCCACCCACAGAACTAGCGCCGTGCACGCCCGCCCCTCGGTGATGGGTCTTGAAGACGGTCGTCGCCCTCCCCGACAATCGAGGCACCATATGCCCCACGCGAAAGGCTGAAACCCGCGCATGCGAGTACTTGTCCTTGCCGACACCGAGCCCCCCTGGACCTCAATCCCGGAGGCTGTTCGCGCGTACCGCGCTGATGCGGTCATCACCGCCGGCGACCTCAACGAGTCCTGGTTACGTCGCGCCGGTGCCGGCACGACCAACACACCCATGTACGGCGTCTACGGCAACCACTGCAACGGCACCTATTTGGAGACGTTCGGCATCACCAATCTTCACCTCAACCGCGTCGAGCTCGACGGCATATCGCTCGTGGGCCTGGAAGGCTGCGTCCGGTACAAACGCCGGGGCCGCGACATTCTCTACACCCAAGATGAATACGCCGACCTGGTCGCCACGCTGCCACCCGCCGACGTTCTGATCACCCATTGCCCACCGGCGGGAATCAACGACCATCGAGATCCCGCCCACGTCGGGATCTCCGCATTGCGCGACTGGGTCGACACCCACAGCCCGGCCGTGCTGATACACGGCCACACCTACCCAGAACCGCCTGTGCGCCAGTACCGACGCACTCGCGTGGAGTACGTCTACGGCGCCGCGCTCGTCTCCCTCTGAGCCTCCCAGCCCCGACCAACACCGCCGCCCCCTTGCTGACCCAGCACGCCATCGGCGGACCTCACACCCACGATGGCCACGACTTGTCGGTGGGGTGCTGTAGCTTCCTATGCGGTAGGGCTCGCCGTCCGGGCTGGCCCCCGAATTCCCTTGGAGGGGACCGAGAATGTCAACGCATTCAGAGCAGACGTCCACTATTACCGGCGGCAAACGGCAGGCTCGCCTAGCGCGCCAGGCAGTGGAAGCAGCCCGACTGGTCAGCGCCCTTGGCTCCAGTGCCCCCGACGCGAATCAGCGACAGGTCTTGCAGGCGTTTCCCGGATGGGGGCCGGCAGCTCCACTGTTTGACGCCCAGCCCGCCGGAATCTGGGCCACCTTGGCCGATGATCTCGATGACGCCACCGGCCCGGCGGCCCAGGCCGCGGCCAGGATCGTCGACACCTCGTTTTTCACCCCACCAGAGCTGATCGCCCACGTCTACCGATTGCTGCAGCGGGCGGGCTTCAATGGCGGCTCGGTCCTGGACTTGGGGTGCGGGTCGGGCCGGTTCTTCAGCCACGCACCGGCCGATCTCGACATCACCATGACCGGTGTCGAAGCTGACCCGACGTCGGCCAAGATCGCCGCCGCCTTGCATCCGAGCGCCACGATCATCACCGGGGAATTGCAGTCCGTGACACTGCCCCACCAGCGATTCGACGCGGCCCTTGGCAACGTGCCGTTCTCTGCGGCCAAGGTGCACGACGGCGCGATCGGGTTCTACGGTGCGCTGCACGAATACTTTCTGGTGCGCGCCGTGCGCGCGGTGAGACCAGGTGGCTACGTGATGATGGTGACCTCCCGGCACACCCTCGATTCCCGGGGCGGCCTCTCGACCGCCGTCGGTGATCACGCCGACTTGATCGCGGCTGTACGGCTGCCCTCCGGCTATTTCCGCGGTGAGGGCACCGACGTCGTCGCTGACGTCGTTGTCCTGCGGGTGCGCGACCACGACGACGAACCGACCCGCAGGGCCGATCAGACCACCCAGCTTGAGGCAACGGTATCGAGCCGCTACTGCCGCGAGGCGGTAAACCGGTTCTGGCACGACCACCCCGCCTGCGTGGCCGGCACGATGCGCCTGACCGGATTTGACCGCAACGCCCTTGCCGTCGACACCGACACGCCCGGGCCCGCCGTCGCTGCTGCATTCAGCGCTGCCGAGGCCCTGCTGATCCCCTACACGCCCGAAAACCAGATGCCGACAGCTCTGGCCGATGCGCCGCTCACCGACGCGCAGGGCCGCAAAGAGGGCTCATTCCATGACGTCGACGGCGCGGTGGTGCGGGTGATCGACGGCGCCCTGGTGGCGGTCTCTCGGCCCAGTGCTGAACTTCGCGCTCTGATCGAGTTGCGCGATGCCGCCTTGGCCCTGGTGACCGCTGAGGCGGATTGGGAGCAGCCCGATTCGGTCGTAGAACCGCTGCGCGTGGCCTGCCGGGTCCTCTATGAGGCCTACGTCACGCGCTACGGCCCGCTGAATCGGGGAACGGCAGCGGTGGGCAAGCCGGACCCCGAGACGGGGGAGCCGCGCCTGAGTTGGCGCACCGCCCCTCTGGGCGGATTCCGCCGTGACCCCGACGCCGCGATCGTGCTGGCTCTTGAGGTCTACGAGCAGGGCAGCGACACCAGCGAACCCGCGGCGATCCTGGACCACCGCGTCAACAAGCGCCCCGCGCCGGCGCAGCACGCCGACACCCCGGGCGAGGCACTGTCGATCTGCCTTGGCGAAGGCCGCGGCCTGGACCTGCCCCGCGTCGCCGCGCTGCTGAAGTTGGCCGGGCCGCAGGAAGCGTTCGCTGCCCTCGGAGATCTGGTCTACCGGGAACCTGGCAGCGGACAGCCGCTCATCGCACGCGACTACCTGGCCGGCGATGTGCGCGCCAAGCTGCGCGAGGCGTTGGCCGCCGCCAGCGTCGACCCGGCCTACGAGCGCAATGTCGCAGCGTTGGAACGGATTCAGCCGCAGTGGTTGGGGCGCGATGAGATCCGAATCGAGCTCGGCTCCCCGTGGGTGGGTGCTGGCGATGTGACCGATTTCTGCGCTGAGGTGTTCGGGCACCGCGCCCGGGTGAGCCACATTCCCGTGCTGGCCGCTTGGGAGGTCAACGGCCAGCGCCACCAGCTCTCCGCCGATGCCAGGATCACGTACTGCACCCCGCGCCTGGACGCGTTCGAGCTGCTGGCCGCAGGGCTCAACGGGTCGGCGCCGATCGTCTATGACGAGATTTACGACCCTCCCACCGGCAAGTCCCGCAGGGTCCGCAACGCCGAGCAGACCGAGGCCGCCGAACAGGCCCTCTCGGCGATCGCCGAACGGTTCTCCGTCTGGGTGTGGGAGAACCGCGAACGCGAGCTGCGCATCGTCGAGACCTACAACCAGACCATGAACGCCCACGTACTGCGACGCCACGACGGAGCGCACCTGACGTTCCCCGCATTGGCTGATGGTCTCGAACTGTGGTCGTGGCAGCGCGATTTCGTTGACCAGGCGGTCGCCACCCCGGCAGCGTTTGCCGCGCACGAGGTCGGTTTAGGCAAGACTTTGACAGCGATTGCGCTGGCAATGACATTGCGGCAGTTCGGCCTTGCCAACAAGATCGGCTACATCGTTCCCAACCATCTCATCGAGCAGGCAACGCGCCAGGCATACCAGGCCTGGCCTTCCGGCCGGTTTCTGATCGTCACCCGCGACGACCTGCACGAGACGAACCGCCGGCGCTTCGCCGCCCGTTGTGCTACCGGTGACTGGGATCTGGTCATTATGACCCACGAGACGTTTTCCTCCCTGCCGGTGCCAGCCTCAGTAGAACGCGCATGGCTGCACGATCAGCTCGCCGACTTCGAGGAGTACACCCGTTCCACGGGCCACACCGCCAAGCGGGTCGCTGCCGCGGTCCGGTCGCTTCAGGGCCGGATCGAACGCCTGCGTAGCGCGGTCAACGACCCCGACACCATCACCTTCCCGATGGTCGGGCTCGACTACCTGATCGTCGACGAGGCCGACCGATATCGCCGACTGCCCATCGCAACCCGCGCCGACGGGTTCAGCCTGGGAGCCTCGCGACGCGCTACTGACCTGATGCTCAAGGTTTCGATGTTGCGCCGCCGCAACCCTGACCGGCCGCACGCAACCTTCCTGACGGGGACCCCGTTCACCAACACGCTCGCCGAGGCCTACGTCTGGCAGCGCATGCTGGCGCCCGAACAGCTCAGCCGCACCGGCCTGGGCCATTTCGACGCGTGGGCGGCCCAGTTCATCCGCTACGAGGTTGTCGTGGAAGTTGCCCCCGACGGCGGCGGGTTCCGGTCCCGGCGCCGGCCGGCAGTCATTCAGAACGTGCCCGAGTTGCGAACAATGCTGGCCGAGTTCATGTCCATGCTGCGGGCCGAGGACACCGGCCTCCCGCGACCCAAACCGGTTCGGCACTCGGTGGTGGTTCAGCCGACTGAGGCGACACGTGAGTTCATGGCCACCCTCGTGGAGCGTGCCGACAATCTGCGGGCTCGCCGGATCGTCGCGGACACCGACAACATGTTGGTCATCTGCGGCGACGGCCGCAAAGTGGCGTTGGACCCCAACCTGGTCGGCATCAGCGGCGAGGCCCCGAAGCTGGCCGCCGTTGCCGCAACCGTGGCCGCGATCTACCACCAGACCAGGGGGCACACCTACCCAGGCCGCACCACTGCTGGCGCATTTCAGCTAGTGCTCTGTGACCTCGGGACACCTCGGCCCGGCGACAGCCAGAGCTACGGCCGCATCCGCGAAGGCCTCATCGCCCAGGGCGTACCCGCCGCCCATATCCGATTCATCCACGAGGCGACCACGCCCAAGGCCCGCGAGGCACTGTTCGCCGGCTGCCGCGACGGCAGCGTCCCGATCCTGGTGGGCAGCACTCCCAAGGTGGGGGTCGGCACAAACATTCAGGATCGGATGATTGCACTGCATCATGTCGACCCCACCTGGACGGCATCCGCGTGGGAGCAGCGCAACGGCCGCGGAATCCGAAATGGAAACCACTACAGCGAGGTTCAGGTCTACTCGTACATCTCGGAAAACACATTCGATGCGTTCATGTTCGGAGTGATCGAACGCAAGGCCCGCGGTTTCGAGCAGCTTTACCGCACCGACAGCCAGGCCCGCGAGATCGAAGACCTCAACGACGCAACCCTGAGTTTCGGGGAGCTCAAGGCGGCAGCATCCGGTAACACCCTGTTGCTGCGCCAGCACGAGCTGGTGACCGCCATTCGTCGGCTTCGGCTCGCCCACCTCACGGCACAGCAGAACGTGCGAGCATTGCGCGACAGTGCCGCCCACGCCGTCTCCACTGCCGGCAACCTTCTACGCCGCGCCGAGCACCTGGAAGAACTCAGCCCACATCGCGGCGCTCTTACCCGCGCCGCGATAGCCGGGGTCGCCGCCCAGGTGCTCGACGACAACTCCGCGGCGGCAGGTGGCTACCTGCGTGACCGGGAACTGGCAGGTGGCGTGCGGATCGGGTTCACTCGCACCGATCTGGGCTACAGCCTGCGGCTGACCCATCGCTACACGCCGATCTGGTCAGAACTTCTGCCGCCGAAGGTGCGCCGCCGCGGCGTCGCCGCCGTACAGGCATGGGCCACAACGACCGCCACCGCCTGGCTGGCAACACTCGATGACGAGATCCACCGGACGAAGGCGCACGCCGCTGAGTTGCAGCAGCGAGCCGCTGCCGCCGAAACGGCCGCCGCCACGGTCGACACCGCCGAGTCCGTCGAACTCACCGCAGCCCGAGCCGAACTTGAAGCCGTCAACCAGCAGATTGCCGACGAGCTCGCCACCGATCCGAGATCGAAAGCGGCGTAACTCCCACCCGTGTGGCCTCGCCCGACGCACCACCGTCACCGAGGCCACACGGTGACGCGCCAAGACAGCGGTTTGTGCCTACCTCGTCGAGGCTGCGGAATAAAGCCACCCCTTCCCCACCCCGTGCCGGGTGGGGAAGGGGTGGCGCGCCCCTTCCCCCTGCGGAACTCTCCTAACCTCCAAGCCACTGGTCGTTGGTGATCAGGTCCATCACAGCCTCACCACCACCGCGCTTCACGTCATACCGGCGGCCGGCAACGCTCAAAGTGCCGCGCACGCTGTCATCCAACGGGCAGACATCAATCGTGAGACGCGCGTCCGCCTTGCGGTAGATCACGAACCGACCGAGCTGGACGCTGTCGCACAGCTGGCACAGGGTCCACCCATTGCGGTCAGCAACCGCCTGGAGCTCGGCGATAGCCGGGATTGTCTTCATCATTTCGCCCCTCATTTTCTGGGCTTGGTGGGCCTGCCCGAATGGCTTGCCCGGTCTGCTCACACGGTAACGCGGACCCCCGACACGGTTCGCGAATCAGTCAGCCCCGGAGCAACCGACTATCGCTCCGCAGCGCTTGGCGTAGTCGGCGGCAACGGCGTCTTTGGCAGCGTCGAGAGTCCGGCGCTCGTCGACCCAGGACACCTTCCCGCGGCCCCCCACGGGCGTGCCATCCGGCAAGTAGGAGATCACCCAACTACGGGTCCCTCCGGGCTCGCCAGCCCAGCGGTCGATGGTGTACCGCGCGCCGGCCGCGTCGAGGGGATAGGTCGAATAGTTCTGCACGCCACGCTGGGTCCAATGGATCTGACCGTTCGTGTGCCTCACCATCATCGCCACTGCTGCCGCAGCTGCTGCTTGGCCCACGTCCGCGGCCGCTTGTACCGGGCCGCGGGGATTGCGACAGCGGCATTGGAGCGCCGCAGTTCCTGGCGCCGGCGCGCTTTGGCCCGCGCGACGGTCTCTTCCGAAGTGGTCATGATGGTCTCCCTCCCAGGGATTCACGGGCCTGCCCACATGGCGTGCCCTGCACCGTCAGATATTACCGGCTGACACCGACAGGTTCCGGGCCGCGCCGGAGACGGCGCAACACTCGCCCGACTACCTGCGTGTCCGGCGATGCTGTTCAGCACGCCAGAACATCACGGGCACTGAAGGTGAAGCGATCGTTGACAGCTATATCCCTGTTGATCAGGTCCAGGGCGATGTCGAGGATCTCGGCCAGCGCCGACCGCGGATTCTCTACCGACTCCGGCACCAGCACCCGCCGAGCACGGTCGGTGTAGACCGAGACCTTCAATGGTATGAAGGGCGGCCCGGTGTGCAGGCTCAGGACGACGTCCACCCCGTCGAGGACTCCGTCGCAGTCGTATACGGGGTCGGCATCCAGACACAGGTAACCCACGGCGGTACCGCGGCCCAGCCCGGCGACGTGCAGCCACTGGGCCGCGTTGACGGAGTCCTGGAAAACCGCGAGCATCAGCAGGTGCAGGTCGTACGCAGCGCTGGCACCATCAGGGCGGGCGAGTGATCGCAGGATCTCGATGATCTCCTCGCGGTTGGGCGCCTGCTCCCACCATCGCGCGAAACCGCTGGCGTCGCGGGTGATCGTCAGCGGGGCTAGAACACCGCCCGTTCGGGGTGATCGGTCGCCGACGTTGCGCCACAGAACCTCCGGCACCTGTTCGTTGATCTGGCCACCGCTGATCACGTATCGCCAACGAGCGCCGTTGTCGTCCTCCCAGAGCAGCGTTGTGCCGTCGTCGACAAACGACGCCAGGGCCGCAACGGCCGCGTCCGCCGGCCCGTCAAGCTGCCCCCTGAAGCCGTTGACGACCAGCGGCCCCGTCTCCCCGCCGGGGCGGGCCACCGTGAACCCAAGTCCACTGAGAGCCGCTGCGCCCTGGGCGTCACCGGCGCCGCCGGCGCCGAGCACGGCCAGCGCGGCCGGGACACGCTCCGGGGCAATCACCAGCGCCCCCTCGATCAGGTCAGTGGCAACCGGGCTCATCGTGCACCCCCGCGGCGCTGGGCCGCCCACGCCATCGTCTCGGCACGCTGCGCGCGCCGTACTCCTCGTCGATTCATCGTCATCCCGATCCCTTCCCGGATCACCTGAGCCTGCCCGAATGGCTTGCCCAACAACCTGGACGCTACCGATCAGCACCGACAACCGGATGCGGTTCGCCCTCGGGGTCACCGTCCCACACGGGGGCATCGTTGAGGTTGATCCGAACTCTGCCGGTGCGGTCGGTGTCGATCTGCACGACCGGGACGCCGTCACAGCCCCGCCATGCCGACACCATGATCTCGGCGTCGTTTCCCAGCATCACCCGGATCGCGTCGTCCGTCTTAGTATTCGGATCGCCCGCCAGTAGCTCAGTGGCCAGCCGACTTTCGCCTTCCCACTCACCGCTACCGTCCCAGTCCTCAGCGGTGTCATCATCTCCGGCGAACTGGAAGCCGCACTCGTAGCAACGGGCGGTGTACAACTCCCGGTTGATCCAGTACCCGAAGTGCCGGTGTTCGGGATTCTCGCCGGCCAGCGCACGGCGCCCAGGGGCCTCACCGAGGCTCTGGCTCGCCGACTCAGCGGTGGTGCATTCGCTCATAACTACTGCCCTCCCAGGCGTTCCGAGGCTCGCCCTGATGGCGTGCCCAACAGGTGAATCAGACCACGTTCTGGCGACACGTCTTGCACTCCCACCCGTTGGCCTCCTGGATGCAGGTTCGCCGCTCTTCGCACAGCCAGCACCGCTGATTTGCCTTGCCTACCGGCTCTGCGCTCCTGGGGGCTGTCGCGGGTTCTGCGTAGTGGGTGTGCACAGCGGCGATCTTTTCCGGGTCGTTGCCGGCGAGCTGCATCGCGTACGCCTTCTGGGTTGCACGGTCCCGGGCCTGCTGATCTTCGGCGGTCATGGCCGGGCCGTCGCTGGCTCGCAGATGCGGACCCCAGTCGTCGATGCAGGACTGGCACGCAGCGCCCTGGTCGGCTACCGGTTCAGCGCAGCCAGGCAGGATGCACGTAGGCCCTCCCGTGGCGGTTGTTCGCCTACCCTGCGCCATGTCTCGTGCACCCCTTCTCTCGGGATTCGAGGGCCTGCCCCTGATGGCGTGCCCAACACTGTCCGACCCTACGACGCCCCACCGACAAACCCCCAGAGGAAGTCGCTCGCCCCCACGGGCGCGTCACGCTGCCGTGGCCGCCCGCTCAGCCATTGCCCATAGATCCCGCGGACGACAGGTCCCGATAGTGCCGTCACACGGCTCCCCATGCTCGGCACAGCCGCCGGCCACGATGCGCCGCCGCCAGCGCAGCGCCCACTTCAGGCAGCTCGAACAACGCGCGTGGCCGCACCCGTCCATCGGTGGATTGCGCCGAGCGTTATAGGACCACGACAGACTGTCGAAACTGCACAGAAAATGTGCATATTTGCGCAGGCCCAACGCTTTTACACCGTAGCCGTGAAGAGGGACCTCCGGATCACGGTCCCGCAGCGCCTCGAAGACATCGCCGATCTCGTCGGTGTGCTGACGCCGGCAAACCGACCCCACCCCCACCAGCGGGTAGTCGGCCAGGTTAATTCCGGCCTCGCCGTACATGTCCCAGCACCGCAGGTAATCCCTCGGATTCTGCCCCTGGAGCACCGGCATAAAAGGCGACTCGGCATTCACCAGATCGTCGCTGGAATGCCAAAGATGCTCCAACTCAATGAGGTTCGCCACGGTGCGCCACTGGTGCTCTACAACGCTCAGACCCGTGCGGGCGATCATCTCCGGCTCAACCATCAGATCCTGCGGCGCGGCCCAATCCATCATGCCGATCTCCCGGTCGTAGCGTTTCACCGCCGCCACGTACTCCTCCGGCGTGGTGCGCCAGCCACCGTAGAGCGACAGCTCAGAGAACCCACCCGAATCCAACGCCCAGCCAACACGCGCCTTCGGCAACGCCTTCCGGCGCGCCAGCCGGCGGTGCGACACAAACAGCGGAACCCCTGCATGCGCCAGCCAACCATCCATATGCGTGCCCAAGTAGCAAACCGGTGCTCCCACAACAACCCCTAATCGGGTCCAGCGAGCCCGCCCCTACGGCGTGCTCATCAGCTCAGATCCTACCGCGGGACACCGACACCTCCCCAGCCAGCAGCAGCGGTGCCCCACAGCGCAATATCAGGACACCCCCTCCCCACCCGGTGCAGGGTGGGGAGGGGGTGTCCGGGGCCGGACACGAAAATCAGCCGGCCTCCCGACCGGCTGGTGCACGGGCTAGTAGTCGGGGTCCCACGCCTCACCGGCAAAATAGGGGTCGAAGTCCGCGGGCGCACGCTCGGGGTAGCGCCGGTTAATCGCATCGATCTGCGGCTGCAACCTCTCCACGTGAAGATCCTGGTGCCGAGCACAGCGCGGGTACCGCTCACCCGAGCCACTCAGCGCGAGGTACCCGGCGACATCACCCTCGCACCCTTCCGGCCCATCCAGGCACTCACCGTCATCGAATCGTCTCGACATGACACTCCCCTTCCCGAGAAACCCGAGCCTGCCCTACTTGGCTTGCTCAACTGTCATCACAGTACCGCGCTCCACCGACAGTTCCTGTTCTGCTGCGCAAGGCTAGATTTCGCCGATGATTTCCGCCCGATAGTTCGCATCGGCCTTCGCCGAGAGCGCCTCCCAATCGAGGTCCAGCGCATCGAACAAGTGCCGCAGATCTGCCAACATGTCCGACGCCGCGGTCTCCAACTCCTCCTGCAAACTGGCCTTACCCTGATTCGTCGCGTAGGCGATCAACGCCTGGGCGCCCCACCGGGCGCGGCAGTCGTTGTCGGCCTGCGGATCGACAAACGTCAACGCGCCCCGCGGCGCACCAGCAGCCAGGTCCGCCAACTCCTGCACATTCTCAACACGGAGCCGACCCGCGCGATACACCGCGCGGCCCGAGGGGCTATCCCCACACACCGGCTGCACGTCGTCGTCGACCCCGCTACCGGGCTCCCAGGGAAACAGCCCATCCGCGTCAGGCCAACACAGCTGCACCGCGGCATCCACCGAGCCGTACACCTGCCCCACCATCGCCAGGTCATGGATACGGCTGGTCATCTCGACCGCCGCAAGATCCACACCACCGGCCAGCACGCCCGCGATGCGCTCCCCCCGTATCAGCGGCCTACCACCATCCACCATCCGCCGCGCGACCGCATTGAGGATCTCCTGCGCCACCCGCCCGCCCAGCCCATAGATCGCCAACTCCGGCAACTGTTTTCCCGTCAGGCCAACCGTGTACGCGAACGGCACACCGTCGCTCTCCGACGCCGGAAACACTCCGACCACCGACCACCCGTACCGGTCGATGAGTGCGCGCGTCTCATCGATCACCGCCGCACGCCGATCAGCAACCGGCTGCTCCCCTGACTGCTGCACATCTCCCACGAGATACGGCCCCTTCCTGGGTTCCACAGGCCCGCCCGAATGGCTTGCCCAACACCGAGAATTCTACGACCGGCCACCGACAACCCAGGCCACGAGGAAACCCCACCCCCTCCCCACCCTGTGCCGGGCAGGGTGGGGAGGGGGTGCCGGCGCCCGCCGGCACCGGCACCCGTTCCCACCGCAGCTGTGTCTAGAGCGCAGCAAGTACCGCCTGCGCTCGCTTGGCCTCGGGGTCGTCAGCCTCCGCAAGTAGCGGGGCGGTGGCGGGATCGGTGAGGATCGTCAGGTGCGCCCGGTGCCGGGTCAGAGTCACGCACATGCGACCGGCGTCCAGGGCGAACGGCTCGGCGGTCCGGTAGCCCGCCATCGGGTGCAGAGCTACCACGGCGGGCCGCTCCAAGCCCTGCAGCCCGTTCACCGTTCCGACCAGAACGTCAGGCAGCGCCGCCAGTAACGCCCTGACCGCCCCGGCCTGGGCGACGTGGGGTACCACCACGGCGATGTCCCGAGGGGCCAGAGGGCCACAGTCCGCGCCACGCCGGTACTGATGCCAGGTCAGCTCACGAACCCGATCCGCTAAGGCTCTCAGCAGTGCCGGATCGGTGGGGCCGTTCTTGGCTTCGACCGAGCGACTGCTGATTTCGGGCAACACGGTGCCGTCCGGGGCGATCACCGCCTCGTCAGGCCGACGCGACGTGAACGGCATGTGAGGGTAGAAGTGCTGCGACACCAGCTCGCAGGTCTGCGGCCCGAGCCGCCAGGAATTGGTCAGCTCATGAACAGTCACAGCCTCACCGTGAGCGGCCAGCAACGCCGCCGGGGCGGGCTGGTGCGGCCCGGTGTCCTGCCCCTCCCAACGGTCCGTCGATCCGGTCACCACAGGGGCAACCTGGCCGGGATCACCCACACAAACGACCTGGCGGGCCAGCGCCCCCAGCGCCCCCAGGTCCGCGTATGTGCACTGCCACGCCTCGTCCACCACAAGAACGTCCGCTGCTGCCACATTGGGATCGACGTAGAGCCAGCGGGCGGTGGTGCCGATCAAGATTTCACCGCCGGTCGAGCGCGACCACCGCACGTTGCGCCCCGAGACCGTGCGCACACCGTTGATCCCGGCAGGCTTTTTCCCTGGCGAGCTTCGTACGATCAGCGCGGCCCGGTCGCTGACGGCGGTGATGCGCCGCGCCAGCTCAGCAGCCTGCTCGCGGGTCTGCGCCGCCACCGCCACACGCAACCCGACCCTGTGGGCCAGCGCAGGGGTCAGCTTTGCCACCAGGTGGCTCTTGCCTGAGCCTGGGGCCGCAGGGACGCAGGTCAGGGCATCCCCACTCCATGCCGCCAACAGCACTCGCGCCAACATGGGCGAGTCGAGCAACTCACGACCGGGCCACGCCTCCCCCGCTGGTGTCGCCATCGGCAGGGCCGGATTCCCTCGGGCCGCCGCTGGCATCGTTGCGGTGTCATCACTAGCGGGCGATACCGTCTCGGTGAATCGTTTTGGCAAGGTGCGCATGGTCATTCCTCTGTTTCGGCGGCGGCGATCAGCACCGCAAGCGGGACGCCGCGACGGGCGGCGGTGGGTGTCGCGCCCTGCGACAGCCAGGAGAATCGGCGCTTGTAGAGGCGCGCTACCGCCGCGCGTCGGGACCGGATCGTGGACACAGAGGGCGGGGCGGGGATGACGGTCAGCGTCTCCCCGGCGGCAGGTCGGTAGCCGGTGCGGCGAAGCCCACCGATGGTGACGGTCAGCGCGCCGTCGTTGACGGCGGTGGCGAACACTTCCCCGCTGAACTGGTTTGTGCCAGGGATCGCGGCCATCGGTTCACCGGGCCATCCGATGATCGCCGTTCCCGGCTTCAACCGGGTGTCGAGCCGATCAGCACGTACCATGACGCGCCCCGCGTGGTCCCCAGCACCGACTACTGCCTCACCGCAGCAGACGAATCCGGTGTGGACCGCCCGCGCCCGCCAGAGCGGATCGGCAAGCAGCGCCGCATCGTAGACATCGGCGGCATCGCAGCGACTCGCCAGCCGTGCAGCGGCCAGTTGAAGTGACTCGGGCCGATCCCAGCTACGCCGGTCATTGAGCGCGCCCTGGTAGACCTCAAGCAGCCAGTCGTCGTCGTCGCGGATCGGCTCTAGCCCAGGAAGTACCGGACCACCGGTCACCGCCCGATGCCAGGTGTGCAGTCCTGCCAGCCCCGCTGGCACCGACCAGGCCCCTCGCCATAGCTGGGCGGGGTCGGCACCGGGTGGCACGCCGAGCATGAACCGCAGCCGTGACACGGTCAGCACATCGGCCACCGCTGTGGTGCCGGGGTGCGCCGCACGTTCTACCCACCATCCGGCCAGCGCAGAACCGGCAGCAACGGCCCCGTTGGCGTCGTTGGCCGGATCGGCGTGCTCGGTTGCCAATCCGGCCAGCAGCCGCAGTGTTGCCGGACTATCGATCAGGGCGGTGGGTGCACCGGAGAGGTCGCCGCTGGCGCACCCTGCGGCGCGGGCCAGCGCAGCCAGGCCCGCTGCACCAGTGCCGGATTCGGTGCGCCCGCCTGGGCCGACCGCCCGCACCTGCACGCCCGCCGTTGTGCGGCGGGCCGCGACGGCGACAGCCGTGGTGCGCGGTGGTGCGGGGTTGTGCAGTAACCGGGGTACCGGCGCGCCGAGGTCGCGGGCCGCGATGCGCAGTGCAAGGTCGAACAGCGCCGCACTCATCGGTGACCCCCCGCCCGCTCGTCGGCGGATGCCGCCAACCCGTGCGCTGCGGCGGCGAAGCCGTCCGCGAGGGCCGCGCTCGCCAGATCATCACGGCCTCGGTGTGCAGCCTCGCGCACGGTGGCCGCAGTCCATCCGGTGTCGGCCAGCATCGCCTCCACCCACGCCGTGAACTTCGGTGTTGCCCGCGTGCTCATGCCGCCGCCGCTCGCGCCGGATCGACGCGCACCGTCTTGGCCCAGGACGGCGCGGTGTCGATGGCGTGCTGCCCGATCAGCGCCACGATCAGCGGCACGGGCAGGCGATGCTCGGGCCATGGTGTGCCGCCATCGGTGAACACGCAAATCACGTTGGCAGCGGGCCGAGCCGCCAGGGCGGCGTCGATGCCGACGCGCATATCGGTGCCGCCGCCTCCGGTCAGGGTCACGTCGCTGATCGACCGGACTGCCCGTGGTTCGCTGGCTTCGGCATCGCAGCACAGCACCCGGACGGCAGCCGTCGTGCGCCGCAGGACTGCCCGCGTTTCCGATAGGGCAGCCGCGAGGTCGTCCTCACCCATGGACCCTGACGTGTCGATGATCAAATCGACAGCGATCTTGGGTGCGCGCAGCGTGGGCAACAACAGGCCTTCCGGTGCGCGACGGTTGGGCCGCTTCCAGGAGTGATGCACCTGCCCGTACTGGTCCTCCACAGCGCGGCGTACCGCAGCGCGCAACACCTTGGGCCACGGGACCACTGCTGGTGCGAGCTGGTCTGTGGCCCAGCGCGCCAGGCCCGCTGGCACGGTTCCCCGGCCCGCCCCGCCGCTGCTTAATTCGTCCTGAATCGCCCTTGCCACAGCGATTCTGACGAGATTTCCAGCAGCAGGTGACAGGCCCGGTCCACTGCCGAGGTCGGCAGCTTCGGGAAGTTCCCCCGGCACCGGTCTATCCCCGGCCCCGGACCCGCAGCCGCCACCCTGGTCGGCAGCGGGGTCGTTTGGGTCGGGGCGCGGGGTACCCGGCGGCACCAGGTGCCGGTAGTAGACCTCGGCGGCATGGCCGTCCTCGCAACCGATCCCGGCGGGGGTGACCGCGCCATCGGGCAGCCGCAGTCCCGCTGCGATCAGGTCATCGTTGATTTCGGCATCGGCGGCGATGTTCCACATGGTGCGGTCTACCGGTGCGGGCAGAGCATCGCTGCGGCTGGCGTGGTCGCGCAGCACATGCCCGACTTCGTGGACCAAAACGCCGCCCGCAGCCGCGATGGACCAGCCCTGCTCAGTCCCCAACATCGCTGGGTCGATGTACAACCTCATGTGCTTGTCAACCGCGAACGTCCCGAGGCCTGGTGCCGCAACGGGATTCAGCGCGAACAGTGCCCGCGCGAAGTAGGGCATCGCCTCCACTGCCGCCATGCGCGCCAGCCGCAAGCGCCGCCACTCGTCGGCGTTCAGCGCCCGGATCGCGCTCATGCGGCGCTCCCGGTGTCCAGCAGTCCAGCGGCAATCATCACGTCGGTGAATCGCCGTGCCGCCGCTGGCGGCTTGGCACCGGGCGGCATGGCGGCAGCCAGCGCCCGCGCCGCTGCACCGGCTACATCGGGGGCACCATGGGTCGCCGCCTCCACCAGCGGCCCCCACGCCGTTGTCCACGCATCCTTGGTGCGCTTTCCCGCAGCCCACGCGACCACCCCGGAAAGCACCGCCCAAACCTGATCCGGGCGGGCACTAGCCCACGACACAATGCTCGGGTCCGCGATCACATCCGCGACAGCGGGCAGGTCCATCCGCGACCGCCATTCCAGGAACTCGCATCCCGCGCCATCGCCCACCAGCCCGAGAACTGTCACCGTGATGGCCGCAGTGTCATCGGCGCGCAGGTACGGCAGCACCCGCGCCAGCGAGTGCCAAGACCGATGCGAGGGCCAGGGACGCCCCGCCGCCTCGTCGGTGCTCGGGAACTGATGCCGCAGTTCGGGCCGAGCCTCAATGAAGGCACTCAGCGCCCCGATTTCCTCAGCAGCGCGCAGATCATCGGCAGCGACCGCCCGCGATGCTGGGGTCGTCGCGAAGTTGGTCCGCAACCCGGTCAGCCATTCCTCGGCGGTTGGCGCGAACTCGATGTGCAGGAACCGATTTGCGGTGGGCGCGTCAAGGTCGTTCCCACCTGCGCTCCGGTCCGGTGGATTAGCGGCAGCGACGATCCGCACTGCATCCGGCAGCCGTGTCCTGCCGACCATCCGCTCCTGAATGACTGTCAGCATCGCCGCCCGCACACTTGATGAGCACGTGGTCAGCTCATCCAACAGCAAGTAGCCTCCACCGGAATCCAAGAGGGTTTTCGCCCAATCCGGCAACGCAAGCCGCACCACACCGTCCTCAACCATCGGCCACCCGGCGATATCCACCGGCTCACGCTGCGATCCGATCAGCGTCTCCACCGGCACCTGATCGGCCGCAGCCAGTGCCCGCACGATCGAGGACTTTCCCGTACCGGGATCAGACCACATCACCACCGGCACATGCGCCCTCGCGCCCGCCTCGATAACCGTCACCGTCGTTGCTAGATCAGCCATGTTCACATCCCCTTGCTGGGTAACTCGGGCCAGCCCGAATGGCTTGCCCAACACCACAAATACTAGCGGCAGCCACCGACAACCCCACCCGACCTTGGCCCTCACCCGGCAGCCGAAGCACCATCCCCTCCCCACCCTGTGCCGGGTGGGGAGGGGATGGTGCGGTGAGCCCCGCGTCTTGTCTACCCCTAAGTGAGTAGGCGAGACGCGGGCTCAACGCCCGGAGAGCTTCACCCTCCCGGCTTGGCCTCCTCCGCGGCGGTGATGGTCCCGCCGGCCACACCCGCGAGGTACTCCAGGCCGCACAGCTTCGCCTCCGTCAGGCCGACCGTGTCACCGGCCCGATTCGTGGCCGCAAAGACCACCGTCCCGAACAAGGGCTGCGCCAAGTCGCCGAACTGTGAAAGCATCCGGGTCGCAACAGGATTTACGTTGCTGAGCGGATCAGCCACCAGCATTCCCTCTTCGTCGACCCACGCATCAACCTGACCCGGCAGCGCCACGACCTCGAACACCCGACAACCGATGTGCTCACGCAACGACCGACCAACACCGCCCGTCCCTCGATCACGCTCCAGGACGACCCGCTGCACACGACCGTCGTTGCCGACCCGCAGTGCTGTCGCCGAATCCTTGTTAGCCATCGTGATTCCCCTCTCCGGGAGTCCCAGGGCCGGCCCGACTGGCCTGCCCAACAACACCGACACTACAACCCACCACCGACAACCCGGCCCGCACACCGCGACGCCTTCAGTAGACGGCCTCGCTGATCTGCGAAGGCTCCACATCAAAGGACCGCGCAGCCAGGGCATAGATGTCGTCAAGCTCGACGCGGACCTGCTGGCCGCTGGAGTGCACCGCGATGCTGTAGCCCGTGATGTAGCGCAGCTTCTCCGCGCCAGCATGCACGAAGACGGCAACCTCGCCATCCTCCAGGTGCTCGGCGATCATGTCCGGCACGAACAGCTCGTCAACAAACTCACCGTCGTCATCAAAGAGCGCGGTACCCCAATACCCGCCCCCGTCAGGATCATTGACCAGCAACACGACCGCCGTGCCAGGCCCCTCCTCCACCACCTCGACGTCGGCATCCTCAAGAGCGCCCTTCAACGCTGCAACATTCTTGACCCTGAACGCATTTGTTCGACCCGCACCGTAGTAATTCGCCATCATGCACCCCTCACCGTGCCTGGGGCCCGCTCGACCAGCGAGCCCTCACTAACACCCGAATTCTACCGGCATCCACCGACATTCACGCTCTGTCAATCCTGAGCGACCGCCGCCACAACGAGCAACAGATGCAGCATCCCCTCCCCACCCGGTGCCGGGTGGGGAGGGGGTGCTGCTTTAGGGGAGCCGGGTTTCTAGGCCGCTGGCATGATGCGGTCATGCAGTCGACGCACCCATCGGGCATCACCGAGGGCCGTGTGCCGCTCGGCTGCTCCTGGGACCTCGACGCCGCAGGCGCGCGATGTCGCCTCAGCTGATCGCTGGATGGGCAGTTGCCGGCCACGCAGGTACCCGGTTGCCAGCACCGCGACGTCCCACGGCTGGAAGTGCCACTGCGGGTTCAGGCCGTGCCGTTCGAGCAGTGCTTCCAGGCAGTCCATGTCGAACGAGGGCACCACGCCGAATATCTGCGCCTTCGCGGTCCATTGCAGCACGGTCGCGGCCGCCGCGGCGCCGGATAGCAGCTGTGCGTCCTCGCCAAGGGTTCCGTCTCGCTGCGGGTGGCGCTCATCGAACCGTCCAATCTCCAGAGACACTGGATCGGCCGCGCTCATCGTGAGGTCGGCCAGGTCGACGAAGATCGTGATCTCGCGTTCGCCGTGATGATCGCGCCGGATCATCGCGATCTCCCACGCCTCGCGCCGACGATCCTTTCTGGTCGTCTCGGTATCGAGAAACACCGCCGGCTGAAAGCGGCTCTCCACCACCGGCGCATCGAACGCCGCGTTGCCACAATCGTCTGTTTGCATATCGCCAGTATTGCGCGCACCACCGACAAGGTCCACAGGCCCGAACCGCACTGCCGACTCGGGTGTATTGGCCTACATCCCAACAGCTTTAATACACTTCAGCCCGCGTGAGGTCAGGCCGCGCGGGCTGCCAGATCGTCACGGATTCGCCAGTCTTGTCGGTCAAGTGCCCAGAGGTCATGCTGTGTGCGGCGCTTATTCTTGCTCTGGTGCCGCACAGTGCAATCTCCGCAGAGGCACCACGCCTGCAGTCCGTCGTGGCTGCGGTAGACGATTTCGCCGGCGGCTCGGGCCGCCAATTCTCCGGTCATCGCTCAATCCCTTTCGTCCGAAACCGTCCCGATGCGGGCTTCCTCGCCGGCGGCTTCGAAGATGCTGGCGCGCCGCGCTGCCGCGACGCGGTGTACGCGCAGCGGATACGGTGTGCCGTCGCGGATGGTGCGCGCGTTGGGATACGCGTGTTCGAAAGTCGTTTGGTCGTCGAGCATGTGAATCACGTTGACACCTGCCGGGGTGCGGGTGACGTCGATCCGGACTGTGGTGGCGGTGATCAGGTCGTCGACCGCCTGCAGCTCGGCGAGCAGCCCTCCGGCGGGCGCGGTCTTGCCGCTCTCCCACACGTTGTACTTCTTCTCGGTGATGCCGAGTAGGTCTGCGGTCTCCTTCTTCAGCAGTCCGCATGCTCGCCGGCGCACGGTGAGATCTGCGCGGCGATCGCCGCGGCAGACTTCGACGGTGTAGCCGCGGCGCGTCAGCTCAGCAGCTGCTCTGCCCAGCGCGACGTCGTGGAGCTGCATCGGATAGGGCCGGCCATCGCGCAGCGTCCGCTCCTCGAGGTAGCGCCGCTCGAAGTCTTCCTGGTCGATGACGGCTTGCAGCGTCACCGCTCCGGCGGCGGCCGGCGCAGTCGCCAGCAGTTCGTCGGTTTCGGCCCGCACGAACTCCTCCATCGCGAGCAGCTCCTCGATGAGCGACTCGCTGACGGGCCGACTCCCGTCCTCGCGGTCCCGGTACTTGGCCCAGTCCACTTCCAGCAGTTCGACGAGGTCTTCGCGGTGCATAGCCAGGGCGTTTCGCCGGGCGAGCAGGTCCGACCAGAGATACGAGGCCACGCCAGGATCTTGGCGCATGTCCACAGCAGCAGGCAACACCGCTGCTATTGCGGTGCTCATGAGTCGGTCACTCCCTTCTTGGAGGTTGCGGGCCCGTCCGAAGAATCGACTTGCCCTCGCACCAGCATTCTACAGGCCCCGCCGGTCATCAAGAGCCGCTCAACCAGGTCGGCCCTCACGTGCGCCAGGTCGTCTCGCTGACCCAGCGTTTGCGCAGGATGTCGGCCCCCCACGCACGGCGACTCCGGCCTCTCTCCAATACCTTGCCGCCACCACCGACTGCGCAGGCGTCCATCCCAGCCCAGCGCCTCGTTGTGGGCCGCTTGCTCCAGGCCGCCGAACCCCTCAAACAGCTCGGGGCTCGCGGCAACAATTCGCCGGGTACGGAGTGCGACCTGCCGAATGCGCTCACGCGAAACTCCCTCGCGGCGGGCGATCTGATCCAGCGTTCGCCCTTCCAAGCGGGCGAGCAGAATGCGATAGGCACGGGCAGCGGCCTGCGGATTCTTCAGGGCCTTCGCCAGCGCATCGGCGATGCTGAAGAGGAGCTTCCCCGCCCCGATGGAGTCAACCGCGCGCTCCAGATCATGGTCAACACACGCAGCGGCCCGGCTGGGACCATCCGACCCACCGACAAGCCCTCCAGATCGGCGGCGATCGTGTTCCGGGTGGTGACCAACAATCGCCGGCAACTCGTCGGTGCACAACTCGTTGACGTCGCCGGCGGCGGTTCGTTCTTCGTTCGCCTGCGTCATGTCGCCCCCTTTCATTTGACTTGTTGGCAATTGTCCCTCTTGGGGCCGACACCCGCCTGTTCTAGGCCCGATGCGAACTCGTCCCCGGCAACTCTGAAATTGGTTGCCAGACACCACCGATTGCAACATTCACGCGGTGGCATCAGGTCCACTCCCCTAATCTGGGAAGGACGCTTGCCAACCTGTCGAAGAGGTCAGGCCACCCCTTTTGCAGCCACCCGATGTGCCCGTTGGACAGTTTGGAGGCGTCGATGATGGAGTCGACGCGGATCTGCTGTTCGGGTACTCCAAGGCGTGCCAGCTTGGCGTAGAGCGGGTTCGGTGCGATGTCACGGCCAGCGAGGTATTCGAACACGTGGTGGCGTTGCCAATCCCAAATCGGCCCGTAGGTGATCGTCCCGTCAGCCCGTCGCACGACTCCGCCGCCGGCCGCCCGGGCCTCGGGACGGCTTGGGTCGCCGAGCTCGCGGGCGGCGTCCCCGAGACTGCGACGGTAGAGCTGGCGGCGGCCGTGGGACTCCTCTGCGCGAACACCCCACAGCGAACCGCGGCCGTGGCGCGCGTGGGCCTGCGCGGCCGGTCCGGTGATCATGATCTCGGCCAGCGTGCCCCGAAGTCGCCGATCCACAGCGTCGTGGTCGAATCCCCCACCCGCGACCAAGAGAGTCAGCAGGTCCGGCTCGGCGGTGATGACTTCGAAGTTGAGCCTCCAGGCCCCGGCCAAGTCCTCGAGGTAGTGCAGGGTTTCCGGAAATTGCAGACCGCTGTCGTAGAACACCACCGGGACGTTGGGGTCGACCTGCCGGGCGAGGTCGACGACGACAGTGGAATCCTTGCCTCCGCTCCAGGCGACGAACCCGTCGTGGCTATCGAGATGGACGCCGATGCGCTCCAGCAGCGGTTGGTAAGCCGCGGGCCCGCGCCGGCGCGCCCTGATTTTCCGCAGCGCGTGGATGTCCAATCCCGGCGACGGGCTGTTCATCGCAGGTCGGAAAGCTCGATCACTGCTCCGGGGAACTGCTTGGCGATGTAGCGCCGGACGTGCTTTTGCGCATCGGGGCCCTCGCTGATGCAGTGCTTTGTGGTGCTCCCGTCCCACCATTGCCACACGCCTTTGATGCGGAATCCGAACGGCGGCAAGACCTTCCCTTGAACGTGCCGCTCCGCGAAGCTGTATACGGCGCCAACGACGAATGCCCAGTCAGGGCCGGCGAACGTGACCGAACCATCCGGGTTGTCGGCGGCGTGCGCCAGTTTCGCCGGCAGCACCACCCGGGCCAGGCAGGTCTCTTCAGGAAGGCGCTCGGCCTCGCGCAGCACCCGGAAGTGGCCGTTACGGCCGGGTCTATCGGGGCCGATTTCCGTCCGGTTTGGGTGCACGGTCCACCCGCTGGTTGTTGTCATCGGTTCTCCTTTGGCGGCGTTAGGTGAGGTGGTACCGGTCGGGGTTCAGCGCCACGGCGAGCGTGAGACCGTTCATCGAGTGATCGGTCGAACCGGTAGAGCTCGCCGAGGGCCGTCATGCGCCGCGGGCTCATCCGATCTCCCTCAATTGGACAACGATGCGCGCCCGGTGGCCGCCCGGCCCGGTCGCGTAGGTGGCATACCCGACCGAGACCACCTCGAAAGCCATGCTGCGCGGCAGCAGGTGCTGGGTATCTTCCACCGAGTCCGACTTGCCCAGGTACATGCCGCGGTTGGTCGCGATCTCGAAAACGACATGCCGGTCGCTGTCGTGGCCAGGGGTTTCATGCAGGTTGTGACGGCTGACGGTGAACTGGTCGAACGCCACTCTGGCGCCGGGACGCAAGCTGGCGGGGTAGTGCGCAAGTCGATTCAAGTCGGGGTGATTGTCGGGCAGCTCAACCGAGACGTACACGGTGTGCGTCCGGTCGTTGAGCTGTTCGTAGGACTGCACCGCCCGGTCCAGCCGCTGCACCAGCGCACGATCGGTATCAGCGAGATGCTGAACGTCACCGGCGGCCTTGTGCAGGTCGTAGTTGATGCGCTGCCACTGCTGCTGGTCTTCTTGGCCCAGCAGCGTTTCGACCGCCCGATGCTGCGAAGCCGGCGCGTTGGCCATGACACGGTTCTTCAGCGCTGACCGGGTCTTGCGTTGGCGGCTACTGAGCGGGGAGCGGAACTCGCCGAAGTCGGCCAGTTCGTGTTGAAGCCGTGGCGAGTCGACGTGGCTGACATCGCGCGGCGTTGCCCTATCGCGGTCTCGGGTGGCTCGTGTCAGGCCGGTGTTGCTGTCGCGGGCCGCGTCGGTGATCCTGTTGCTCAGCCGCTGGAAGTCTCGTTCGGTCATCACATCTTCGATGACCTCGCGGGCCGCCTTCACATCACGGGCGGAGATCACCCCTCCTTCGGGGTCAAGGACGACCGCCACTTCACGATTTGGCCGATTGCTGGATGCGCCCACAGTCAGTCACGAATCCCTGGCAGTACTCGCCGCCGGCCAGAGGCACCGCATGTCCATACGGATAAATCTAGGCCGGAGGTTGCCGGCAAACCTGGCGCGCCGCGCTTGCCGTTCGCGGTAGGGCGAGGCAGGTGGATTCGGGCGTGAACACGTGGCCCACTCCCGAATCCACCTGCGGCGACAACCTCTCCCATACCCTGTGTGCGTTTCGTGCGATCAGCCTAACCCGTATATTGACTGCACCGATGTTTTCCGATCCCGCTGCCACCGCCTGGATTGCCGCCGGGCGTCCCAATGTTGCTGCACCAGCGTCAGTTTCCGGCCGGTGCGGCCGTTGCGGCTCCGACGAGGCCACCGTGGCCAGTTCCCACGTCATCTCCGAGAAGTTCACCGGCTTCGATGCCTGGCCCTACGGATCTCGGCGCCTGTGCACCTGCTGCGCCTGGGCCTATAGCCGACCCCCCACCGCCCAGTGCGCGACGCTGATCACCCATACCGACGTCATCGAATACAGCGACGGTTCGGATCTGGCCGCCACACTCATCGCCGGCCCGCTCACCGACACTCAGGCGGCGATGGTGCCGACGACGCGGCGGCGCCACATCCTGCCGGCCAGCCAATGGGGGCACCTGGCCGCCGACGACCTGCCGCTGCGGTGGGATGCCGACGCGGCCGCCCGCCTGGCCGACCTGGCGTGGCTGCGCGGCACCATCGGCGCATCGTGGCCACAATTGTCCAAGGCTGCACCACACGCCCGGCTCGTCACCACACAGCCGAGCAGTCACTGGCCCAGGATCATGAACACCTGGGCGCAGTTGCAGCCGTGGCGATCAATACCTCCCATGTGGGCCGCCGCGCGCATCCTCACCAACGGATACTCCGTTCAGCGAACCCGCACGTAGAACCCTGGATTGCGAACCGCGCGTTGTTAGGCTGACCGACATGCCTGCACCCGCCGCGACACCGAGCCGGACGTGGCAGCAGCAGGTACCCGAGCTGCAGGCACGTTCCGGACCCGCGGACACCGCCGAACGCTTACTGCTGCTGTTGCACTACGCCATCGACTGGGACAACAGCTGGGTAGCCGAGGCTCGCTACCGCAAGACCTACTGGGACGAGCTGCTGCCCGGCCGCGTCCGGCGCGCCGCCTACCGAGCGACCACCCTGGACCAATGGTGGTCGCAGGTATCCGTCCAACTCGGCGCACCGGCGCCCAGACAGTCCGATCGCCGCCGCGAACTTGCCACCTTGCTGCGCGAGCCGCCGATTCCGGTGATCGATCTCCTGCGCACCGAGTTGCCCGCCCTGATACTTCGGGTCCGCATCATCGCCGAAGCGGTTGCCGAACAACGAAAGAGCAAGCAGTGACCTCCCTATCGAGCATCGCCTGGGACATCGACGTCTTGGCGGAATCCTCAATCGTGCACCGCGAGGACTACACCTCGGAGGGAACCGATAACTTCACCTTGTTCCGCCGCGAGAAGGTCCTGACCCCCGACGGCGAGATGGTCCAGGTGCCGATCATTTCCGGCAGCAGCTTCCGTGGGGTGCTGCGCCGCATAGGCGAAGAGCTCACCTCTGCGGTACTGAACTACGAACGCGCCCTACCGATCCCCGCCGCGCACCTGCTCACCAACGGCGGCCGTCTCGCCAAGTCGGCCCGGCCCCTCACCGATGAACAGGAACGTCACCTCAAAGCCCTGCTCCCTCAGATCGCCGTCTTCGGCGGCGCCGCCGGCGGCCGGATCCTGTCGGGACTCCTCGCTGTCGGCAAGGTGTTGCCCGAGGTCGCCGAGCTCGTACATCTCCTGCCCCGGCCACCACACGGCGTTCCGCAGCCAGCGACCTTCAGCCTGTCCCAGGAGTCCTTCAGCCACCTGGCCGATCATCGCCCCAACGCCGGTAGCGCACCCGTGACCGACGTGGACGAAACCAGCAGTCCACTCGGCCAATTCGGCGTCGAGACCCTCCCCGCAGGCACTCGCCTACAGACCTACGTCCGCCTCACCAACGCCACCGACACCCAGGTCGCATTCCTTGCTGACGTGCTCTCGACGTTCGCGCAACGCGGACATCTCGGCGGCCGGATCGCAGCCGGCCACGGCCAGATCCGCGCCGAGGTCCACCCCACCGTCAACCGCGGTCAACTGCCCGGCCCCAGCGTCGACTGGGCCGCAGAACTCACCGCACAGCGCGAAGAGGCCTTGACCGCCCTGACTGATCTCACCTGACCCCTCCCGCCGCGCAGGGCGCCGGGGCGGCCCGTTAACTACGAGCTCGTTCCTAGCCGGTGTTGCCGGGCGCTGAGACCGCTATAGCTACAGCGACCGCCGCACGCAACCACCCGACCAGCATGCTCGCTTCAGTCGTCGTAACCGTGATGCTCAGGCGCGGGACCCACCACGTCGGTGGCCCGGTGTTCACGTGGCCCCATAGGTCACGGCGCCGGAACTGCCGTCGACGTTATGTCGTTGATCGGTGCTTTACTGCCCTTATGGCTTCAGATGGAACAGTCCCGCTCAGATGGCTCCGCGAGGTGCTGCACCGCGCGTTGATCATTGAGACGCTGCCCGCTGGATGCCGCGCCGGAATCGACCAGTTGATCGCCGAGATCAACGAAAGCCTTCCCCGCTACGCGGTGGTGGACACTCCCATCCAGTGGCGTGCGTACGCCGCCCACCTGGACTCACTGTCACGGCGCGCCAAGCACCTCATTGCCCAATACCGCATCCCCGACGCGGGTTGATCCCAGATAGGCCGTCTGGGTGAAACACCGCGAGCTAGCACGAATCCCGCACCCCGAACCGGTACCGGTGCGGTATGCCTGACGTCGGTGATCTGGTTCCCTCCACCAATGGAGGCTGGGTGTTGTGGCCACCGACGCATTGCCACGCCGGGCACTCCCTCAAGCCGGGCCGGATGATCGTGGGCCATCGCCCCTGTTCGTGTGGCGGCCACACCGTGTGGGCGTGCTCGGCAGCGTGCGGCGCCGATGTCTTCCATCCGCCTCTTGAACCTGACTGCACGGTCCCAGCCGGCCCCCGATCCCAACCCGCCGCCGAACAATGACGCCGCAACTGCGCCCCCTGCAGATCACCGCACACACACCGCACGGTGTCGTTCTCTCCCGCCCCTGGGGGATCGCGCTGGACGGACTGCTCGCCTCGGTCTTGTGGCAGCGCCACAAGTGGGCCACCCGCGCCGCCGGCACCTGGATCACCTACCAGCCCGACCAAACACCGCCGCTCATTGACCTGCCCTTGGCTGTGTGCGGCAACCCCGCCTGCGACGACGATTGGCACTGGCTGGCCACCTTCGCCGACCTGCACCCCCACAGCACCAGCCCAGCGCACGGCGATCCGGACGTCCGCTGGCGCACCTCACGAACCGACCGCAGCAGGCTGCAGGCCCTGACTCCCAAGATCGGCAGTCAGGTGGTCTCCGACCGTGCCGGCCGCTACCAGCGCCGCGTCATCCCCGTGATGGCCCACCCGGCCACCGCGCTCACCTGGCGTGCCGTCGGCGACGCCGACGCCATCGAGGACCTGCTCACCGACCTGCCCTCGATCGGAAAGCACCGCGGGTCCGGAGAGGGCCTCGTCCACCGCTGGGAAGTCACCGAAGCCCCAGCCTGTAGCTCCTGGTCTGCCGGTCACGAGCACGAACCCGGAATCCTGGGCCGTCCCGCCCCCGCCCGCTGCATTCCCGACGGCACAACCACGACAGGCCCTCTGGGGCACACCGCGCTCAGGCCGCCGTATCTGCACCCCTCGACGCGTGCTACTGCCTTCCACCCGGCCCGGTGAACCCCGCGACTATCTGTCAGGAATGCACGCGCCACCACGAGAAGAGTTGATCCAGGACCACCGCTCGCTCGTCGGCCTGCACGTCGTTGAGCACCAGGTCGACGTCGGTCGTCCATACGATCCGCGGGATTCCCTGACGGAAACCACACAGCAGCATGCCGTCGGTATCATCTGGCGGCGTCGTAGCGCGATGCCATGGGCCCGGCGACTGTATGCGCCCGGGGCATAGTTCAACCGCCGACCTGTTGACCCGCTCCTGGAACCCGGCACGCAACGCTTCCCGATCCGCATAGAGCGAGTAGGTAGCAGACACCGGGCCGCCGGAGTCACTGTTTCTGCCGCACACCAGTTGCGCGACCACGCCGGCTGGCCGCTCGGCGATCGTGCAGGTCCCTTCGGGGTACCCGGCCGGAATCGCCTTTCTCAACTGCTCTACGCCAGCCGTTTGCCCACCACCGGTTGCCACGCCCCCCGAATCGGTGGACTGGTCGCCATCGTTGCCGCCTGAGGTCATCCAGGCGATCAGGGCGATGACCAAAACCAGCGCCGCGGCCGCGGCGCCGAGCCGAGGGCCGTGCAGCCGCCAATCCCAGTAGAAGCCCGTGCGCACCACTTCCTGTGTGCCCGCCCAGCCGCCTGGGTGCGCACCGACTCTCGATTCGTGCGGGCCACTTCGCGGCAGCGCCGGCGCGGCCGGACTCACCCGACCGGGCGGCAGGCCCGCCGGCGGCACCGGCACCGCCAGCGGCCCCAACTGGTGCCCGACGGCCGCCGATGGCGCACCCGGGGCACTACCGCCAGCCGCCGCTGGACGGCCTGGCACCGGAGCGTTGAGGGCCTTCTGAGCTGCCTTGGCCAGCTCGCCCGCGGTGGCGTACCGATCCTCGGCGCTCTTGGCCAGCCCCCGCGCGATGACCGCGTCGAACGCGAGTGCAACACCGGGGGCCTGACTGGCCTGCGGGACGGGATCGTTCAAGTGCGCTTCAATCAGGCCCTGGACGTCGTCGGCCTGATAGGGCGGTTTCCCGGTCAGGCACTCGTAGAGAACCGCGGTCAACGCGTAGATGTCGACGCTGCCCCCGACCCCGCTACCGCTGAACAGCTCCGGTGCCGAGTACTTCCACGTCCCCTCAATGGTCTTCGGAACCTCCAGCGGTTCGTCACCCACGGCGCTGGCAATACCGAAGTCAGCCAGATACAGAAAGTCCTCCTCGGTCAGCAGCAAGTTAGCGGGCTTGATATCGCGATGGATGACCCCCTCCGCATGGGCTGCATCCAACGCCGAGGCCGCTTGCTGCACCAGACCGACTGCCCGGGACGCGGTCAAGGGACCGGATCGCTTCAGGACCGCCGCCAGATCTGAGCCCCGGATCAGGCGCATGTCCAAGAACAGATGGCCATCGATGTCGCCATAGTCATGAATCGGCACCACGTGGGGCTCCTGGAGCCGCCCGGCGGTACGGGCCTCACGCTGCATACGGTCACGAAACCCCGAATCGCGGCTCAAATCCGCCCACAGCAGCTTGAGCGCGATCGTGCGCTCACGGATCGTGTCCTCGGCCTCGTAGACCTCGCCCATCGAGCCGCGACCGATCAGCCGGCCGAGGCGATAGCGCCCGAGCTGCTGACCGGCCCACAACCCTGGCTCGCGATCGGTCATGCGGTCCCTCCCGGCGTAGGCTTCGCGCCGACCACAGATTCTACGACCGTCATCGGCAAAATCGACCTGACAGCCCGCTTCGGACCCGGTCACTGCGACCCTCCCTGGGGTCGCGCCATCGCCGCCTATGTCGTTGGTCAGCTCGCTCATGCCCACTTCCTGCATCCCGGTCACTCGCCCGTTGGCCCGGCTGCGGGCGATCCGGCGCGCGCAGCGACCGTGATCGTGGCCTTGTAGCCGTCAGGAATCACCATGACGACCTGCCCGGGGTGCAGTGCCACCTGGAAGGTGCCGAGCTGCAGGACGAGCAGTGGCGTGGTCATCGACTCGGTAGGTCGATCCATCAGCGGGCCGGTGAGGATATTCCTGCCACGGCGCACTGCAACGGTGAGCCCGATGTGCGATGCCGTGAGCGCACCGACGTTGATCTCATACGGTTCCGGATCGACGACTGCCTGGAGCCGGCGCTGGACCGGGACCGGCTTCAGAATCACCTCAGCGCTCCGTTCGCGAGTTCGAGCAGCACGGCCGCGTGGCAGTGATCCGGTTGCCCCGGCTCGGGTAATGGGCACCAGCAGGCGAGATCCCGCCGGACGAGTTCGGCGCGGATGATCTCTGTGGGATGCCCGGATGGCAGCGTGTTTCCACCTATTCGGCGTAGCCAGGCCGCGCGGTCGCCCATCAGGTTGCGGTACTGCTTGTCATCGAGTGCCGCAGCGAGCTCGGGGTTCCACAGGCCTCTGGCCATCGCAGAGAACAGGTTCACCGAGGCGCGAACCGCCGCTTCGTGAGTCAGGTAGTCGAGACCCCAGCCGGTGCCGTACAGGCGGCCGTCGGCCACTCGGAACGGGTTGCCCCACCGGCTCGGCCGGCCCACGTAGGTAGCGCCCGCCGGCAAGCGCCAGCCGGCGACCCGACGACGTCGGATGCGTGACGGCATCAGCCATCTCCACATCGGCATGTCGCGCAATGCTTCTCGGAACGCATCGGGGCGCGGCAGGTGCAGGCGCATTGGGGGCCGCCCCTCGTCACTACGAAGGGGCATTCGGCCATCGCGCCGAGGGGCACACGCCCTGCCTTGACCTCGGAGGCTTCGGCGCCGTACCGGGTGTGGTTGTGGACGCCACCCGCACACAGCGAGCACAGGGCCATCAGGCCGCCTCCCATCGGACCGGCGTTCGATCAGCCGACACGTAGAGCGGGTGCTTGGGTGAGCCGTTGGAATTGGCGCCGAGGCAGAACAGTGCGGGGCGTTGGATCACGGTGCGCTGCCAAGCGAACGGGTAGCCGTTCCACCAGCCGACGGCGGCCGGGTCGGCTCCCCACGCGACGATCGTGCAGTCGGCTTCGGTGCGGCTCAGGTAGTCGCGGTTCTCCGGCCCGATCGGATCATCGACATTGACCAGCTCCTCGGGATGGGTCGCCCGGTAGGCGTAGAGGTTTCGGACGACGATGCCGCCGTAGCCCCAGCGTTTCGCGAACGCGATGCAGCGCCGGATCGTCGGGTCATCCACACTCGCGTCCGCGGTCGACGGGTTGAGCATGATGAACTCGAGCAACGGGCCCGGACCCCACCGTCTGGTCAGCTCGTAGCGGTACCGGCCGCACTCGCTGATCACCGCGGAGCTGACCGGCTCCGGGCCGAACAGACCGAGTTGAGGTGACGACATCAGCTCACCGCCTCAGGATATTGATCCCATGTGCGCCCGTCGAGCTGACGGCCGGCGGCCTTCTTTCCGACGCGCTGCAGGATCTCGTGGATGGTGATGTCGTCCCGCACGGTTTCGGTGGCGGACCCGTAGCAGCGGCGTGGTTCGAGGATGCCGAGGCCGTACCGCCCGCTGCTGGCCCACTCCCCGTTCTGCTTGTGTACGAACGGCACACCAGCGGCGACGCACTGGTCTCGGATGTCACGTGCCCACTGCGGGTCCATCGGTCGAGCACCGGGGCCAGATTCGCCGCCGGTGATCACCCAGCCGATACCGCTCAGATCAAGATCGTCGATCGGCCCGAGTAGCGGCTCGCAGGAGAAGAATCTGACGGCGGCCGGGATGTCCCGTAGTGCGTCTCCACGGATCTTGGCCCATTGCTCGTTTTCAGCGCTGACGCCCAGCCAGACGTTCGGCAGGAAGCCGTTTCGTTGCCCGGTGTCAGCCCAGAACTGCTCCCGGGATGGCTTTTGAGACATGACGTGAACACCGAAATCCGTAACGGCTTGCCAGAAGTCGCCATTGTTGAGCAGTGACCGCATCCGGCTATGACGCTTGGTGAGCACTTGGAAGGTGTGCGCGGCGGCGCTCTGCATGATGGCGAACACATGGGCGATGTAGTCGTCGGGCACCTGGTCGTGGAACAGGTCGCTCATCGAGTTGACGAAGATCCGGCGGGGCCGTCGCCACCGCAGCGGCAGGTCTAGCTTGTCGGGCCGCAGTTGCACGTCGAATCCGTGCTCGAAGTAGTGCCCAGGCGTGCCGCGGAAGCGTTCGGCGAACGTCGAGGCGTAGCAGTTCTGGCACCCTGGGCTCGCCGGGCTCAGCTTTGTGCAGCCGGTGACGGGGTTCCACGTGGCGTCGGTCCATTCGATTCCACTGTTGTCGCTCACCGACCAGCTCCCGGCTCATGCTCGACGACGGCGGTGCGCGTCTCGCGGATGTGTTCTATGGCCCCATCGGGGTCAGCGGTTCGCCAGTCGGGCCAGTCACGTTGTTCGTTGACTTCCTGCTTGGCCTTGATGGCGGCGATGATCGCCTGTGAGTCGGCTCCCGTGCGCCATGCGCCGTCGAAGCCGAGGAGGATGACGTCGACCCATTCCTCAAGACCTTCCGGAGCCGCGAGCACTTCCGCCAGTTCTTTGCGGAGGTGATCGACCACCGTGTCGGTGCGCCGGCCGGGCCCGAACGTGGCCTCGCTGAATGCGCGTTGCCGGTCAATGTGATTGGCGTCGATCACCGGCCGGGCGCTCGCAGCCCTCAAGGACTCGACCTCCGCCAGCAGCTCAGCCTTCAGCTTGTCCCAGTCGCCCCACTCCCGGCAGTACTTGGCCCAGGCCACGACGTCGTCAAACACGATCTGCCTCTTCAGCGGCCCGCGTATTGATCCCTTGCATGTCCTCCAAGGTGATGCCGATATCAGCGGCGACGGCAGCGCACTGCGCCCACCCTAGCCAGCGCCCGAGTTTCGCGCTGTCGAAGGATTGCGCTCGTATCCGCATCTCCATCAGGTGAGCCAAACCCAGGGTGCTGCCAGGGTTGAGCGGCATCCCGTGCTGCGCCGCAAGGAACACCGTGTCGGCGAACGCTTGGTGTTGCCAATCAGTGGCGCTATTGGCGGTACCAGGCTCGCTTGTTTCGCTGTGGGCGAGATTTGCCGTTGGCATCACGCCACCGCCTCGTCGTGCAGGACTGCACGGAACCGGGTTCCGAACCACTGCCCTACCGGCGGTGACACTGCGTTGCCGAACCCGTCGGTCTGGTCACTGTTGCTACCCCAGACGACGAAAGTGCCCTGATGGCCGGGGAAGTCAACGTCGAAGCCGCAGCCGCGGCCGATCTCAGGGGTTCCCATCATCCGGAAGTAGCAGTCCTCCAGGGTCAGATCGGCGAGGGCCGCATACCACTCGGCGTTGAGCAGAGCTGTCGTGTCGTGGGCGGTGATGGTTCCGAGTGCATCGGTGACGGGGTGGGGCGCGGGGAATTGCGCCGGCACGCTGCCGTTCTGCTTGAACCATCCGGAGAACAGCACGCCTTGGGTCACCGCTGACCCAACGACCGTCCCCAATGGCCGATCCACCGGGTAGGCACGGTACTTCGCTTCCTCGATCGAGCCGTTGCACTGAACCCGCCCGGCCGCGGTAAGCACTCCCGGGATCTGCTCGGCCGTCATGGTCGGCATCGCCTCGGCGTGGGTGGCCGGGATGGTGTGCTTGCGGTAGGGGATCACCCCGGAGGCCAACACGGCCAGGCCGCCATCGCCGGCGCCTGCAACGAAGGTTTCCGGCGCCTCGCCATGTGCCCGACTGGCGGCGCTGGTTCGGCTGGCCATCACCGGGGCCGACACAATGCCGAGCGTTTCAGATCCGCCCTGAGTGGGCAGCGGTTCGTCGGTGCCGCGCGCTGCGCCCTGGTAGTTGTCAATGGCCATCGCGACCGGCGGTGTTAGAACACCGGTGGTGTTGGTGGCCGTCTGAGCCCACAGCGGCTCCGACAAATCTCTACTGCGGCAGTCCGATCCGGGCCGCTCGAAGGTGTGCCCGGCCGCGGCCATGATCGCGCCAGTGGACAGGACCGCGGTCTCCTGCTGGCTGGTCTGGGTGGACATCGGCTGCCACGGGTGCCGCTCAACGCCGCGAGTGGCCTTGGCCGGCATGAGGACCGCGGGAAACTCGGCGAAGCGCTCCCGACACCGATCCGCGCGAGCCAGCGTCGACCGCGCCAGCGGTGCCTCGTAGACCTCGCCAGTCTTCTTGTCCGTGATCTTCTTCAGCGGCATGTCCCCGATCCGCTGGCCGAGGTTGGTGAGGTCCAGCGCATCGAGCGAACGCGCGAACGGAGGGATCACGACGCGCCGGCACCGCTCGCACCGGTAGTCGTACTGCTTACCCCAGGCCACTCGCCCCGACGGCGGCACGCCGGTGCGCCATGTCCAGACCGCCTCCACCATGTCGGAGCACACGCCGCACCACGACAGCGGCCGGTGATCCAGATTCGGGGTGGGCAGCTTGCGATCCCAGAACGCGATGTACAGGCGGTCACGCGACTGCGGCACCCCGAAGAACATCGAATTCAGATACAGGACCCGGTACCGGTAGCCGATCTTCTCAAACTCTCTCAGCCACCACCGGTAGGTTGATCCGTCGCCGACATTCTTTTTCCCCGGGATCTGCGGTCCCCATGACGTGAGCTCGGTGGTGCACTCAACCAGAATGAGACGCGGATGATGCTGTGCTGCATAGTGAAGCACGCAGTTCGCTGTCGCTCGGTCGCGCTCTGAGCGCGTCACCGCGGCCTCGAAATCGGGGTCCTCGAGATCGAACAGCGACAGCCCTTGCGCGTAGGCTTTCTTGCTGTTGGCCTGCGTATGGTTGACGCACGAAACCCCGGCGACCAACAAGTCGGCGGCCGGCAAATCCCGCGCTGAGTGGTAGTCCGCCGCCTCGGGGTCAACGAGGTCCGCGATCCAGTGCTCCGCCGACGGATGGTTGGCCTCGTGGACCTCCACCTTGTACGGATTGTGGTTGGCGGCCATGATCACGTCGAACCCGGCGCGCTCGATGCCTTGGGTCAGCCCACCAAAGCCGCTGAAGAGGTCGACCGCGACCAGGGTGTCGTGGGCGAACCTGCGGTTGCGTGTCGCCGGCCGGTGAACGGCGGTGCGGCGCTTGTCGGCCCTCTTGGCGGTCCGCCGGGTCCGAGTCGGTGCGCTCACCGTGGCCTCCCAGTCGAGCAACTGGCCGTCAGGGAGGCGGTCATGCGGTGACGTCCCATAGGGACCGTGGGTGCATGGCGTTGTCGATGCGCGGGTGCGCCACCGAATCACGCTCCACCGTCTCAGTGAGCCACGCCCGCAGGAGCTCGCGCAGGCTCGCTCGCACTCCAGCGTTCACCGGAGATGCCAGGAACGCCGGGTCGAGGACCTCTGCGAACCACACGAGCTGCCGCGCGAGCTCGGCCAGCGCACCCGGCGTCCCGCAGACGGGAATCCGTCGGCCGCTGGGGGTGTGTACGAGCCAGAATTCACCCTCTCCATGCGAGGTATCAGCCCGGGAGCACGGAACGATCATCAGGGTGGGGCAGGCGGTCATTCGGGACCGGCACTGCGGCCGTCCGCCAGGTGATCGGCCGATCACCCCGTGACTGTTGTTGCAGCGATTGCGCATAAACCCTCCTTGGTGTGATCCCATCCGGTGCTGTCGGTGAGTGCATTGCGCACGCCGCCTTGGCTGTCGCCCCGTAGTGCGGGTTGCACCACACGAGTGGCGCACCCGCAGCGTTCGCAGATTTCATAATTGGGGCGAAATACCGACGTGACGAAGCGATGCCCCGATCGGTCAGTGCATGCCGGCGGAAGCTGGCCGGTGCCACTGCGATCGGTGCAGACGGCGGCACGGCTCATGTCGCGTCGCGAGCTGGGGTTCATGCGCGGAGCCGACGGGCGTCCGACAGAAGTTCGTCTGCGGCCTTGATGATGTTGCTGACGGTGTCTCGGTGCACACCGGTCCGCGTGGCGATGGTGGTGGTCGGCACCTTTTCGTCCCACAGGCGAAGGACCTCGACGACTTCAGGCCCCGATTTGACGGTGACCCTCTCGCGGATCAACGTCTCGGCGACGTCATCCCAGCCGGCACTGGCCACCTCCCCTATCGCTGCCGCCGGTGCCGGCGGGGACGGGTCGACGTGGATATCGACGTGGCTGTCGTGGCGATGAAAGCTGCTGATGTCTTGAACATTTGACCGCGCGGCCCGATAAGGATCAGCTGCTACCGGCGCGGGGGTTCGCGCCGGGCTGGCGGCGCGCGCCACCGTGTTCTTCGGTGCTGCTGCAGGTGCTGCCTTGGTCTCCGCAGCGGTCGTGACAGCTCCGGTGTCGGGGGCGCTGTATCGCTCCGGAAGCCGCCCGCCGGTAGGCCGACTCAGCGACAGCAGAGCAACGGTGGCCTGGGCGATGGTCAGATCGACCGATAGTGGCCACAGCCAGGCAATTCCGTCCCGCACGCCGGTGCTGATCGCGAGTTCTTTGAGCGCGTCGAAGCTGAGCCGAAACGCGAACGCGGCCAGTACGACGGTGATCGCCACGGCCGACCAGTAGACCGCGCCTGAACTTCGCGTTCGGACCAGCAGACTCACCGAGTGGGTGGCCAGCAGCAAGACTGAGGGTGGGATCAGCGCGACCGTGGCGGCAACACCGAGCATGAGCTGCGAGCCGCCTTGGGCGTGAAGTAGTGCGTGGGCCACGTTGCCGCTAATCGACATTGTGGTGGCGAATGCCAGTACGCCCCAGAAGAATCGGGCCGCGCTCTTGTGAGTCCGTAACACCTGCGGCTCGTGCGCCGAGATGCTGTCGCGCAGTGCGGCGGTGCCGCTTTCCTGGTTGCTGGCCATGGCTTCTACGGTTATCGCCAGCGGCTAGGTTTTCAAGACCACCCCGCTACCGCGGCGGCACCGTGAGCCGCGCCGCGTCGTATGCCTCAATGGTCGCCCTGGGCATCTTGCCGCGCGATGGAACGGTGAATCCGTTGGCGCGGGCCCATTGACGTACTCGGTGCATGTCGTGTCGGTGCTGCCCATTGCCGTTGTTACGTAGCGCGGCACCGCCAGAACCATTGACTCTGCGGCCTTTTTCGATCCACGGCGCAAGCATGTCCCGCAGTTCGGTGTCGTCTGCGAGGTCGATTTCGTAGTCGACACCGTCGAGCCTGAATTGCGTCGTGATTGCCCCTGGGGCACCGGTCAGGTCGTCGACCAGCTCGACGATGGTTCGCCGCGCCATCACTTCGCCTCATCATCGTCGAGGCTGCGCGTAAACACGACGCGCCGCGGCCCCGAGTCCGGCTCCTTGTTCGGAGGCAGGATCACCTCCGGTTCCTCGGTGGCCTTGAGTTGGCGGCCCCGCCACCGTTTCAGCAAGCCGGACCGTTGCGACTCGGCGCTGTTCGAGCCGGAGTGCTTGCCGTCGTCCTGGCCGCCTCGGCGTCCGCGGCCGGCGACCGCGGCCCAGTCGTGCCGCTCTCGTTCTGCAGCTGGCGGCGGTGCTACGGGTGTGGGCGGACGGGATTCCTGGCGCGGGGGTGCGTTGTTGGCCGGCGCCACGGGCCGCGGTGTGGGCGTGGATGGTGCTGGCTGAGCCGGTGGCGCAGCGGGCCGCGGTGGCGGTGCGGGTTGGGCCTTCGGCGCGCTTTGAGCCGGGCCGGGCGCCGGGGTGGGGTGGGCTGGCCGTTGGGGCGGTGTGGGCGCAGCGGGAGCCTCATTCTGGCCACCCTGGGCTGCCTGTTGTGAGGGAGGCACCTGCCGCGGCGGCGGGGTCGGCGCCTGGGGTGTGGGTGTCCCCGGTCGCGCCGGCGGCGCAGCCTGCCCTCGCGGCGGAGGGGGCGGTGCCGGGCGGGTGGCCGGGGCACTCGTGGGTGCTGGCCCGCTCGGTCGCGGTGGCGCGGCCGGCGGGGTGGCGCGCGGCGGCGCGGGATTGGCAGGCGTTGGCCGGGTGGGCCGCGGCGCGATGCCGCCGGTGGCGGGTGTGCCGTTGTGCGGCCGGGCGAGCCTTTGATCGTCGGCTGCGTGCCGGGCGGGCCCCGGCGTCTGGGGGCCGCGCACGGGTGGCTTCACCGGCTGCGGCGGTTGCACCGGGCGCTGAGGTGCCGGCGCGACTCTGCCTGCCTGCGGCACGCTGCGCGGGGTGTTCGGGGCGCGGGTGGGTGCCGTGCCGTTGCTCGCGGTGCGGGGCAGGGGGCGATCGCCGGCGGGGCGCTGCGGCGCTGTGGTGCCGCGGCGGGCGGCTGGTGGTGCGCCGAGGCCGAGGATTCTGCGTTCTTCGTGGGCGGGCATGGCTCGCACCTGGGCACGCAGGCCTGTCCGGAATTTGAGGGTGAAGCCGAATTCTTCGTCGTTTGCCGCGAGCTCGATGTCGGCATCCCATGCTCCGTCCGCGGTGAGGATGGTCAGCGGCGGGAGGTTTTCGGGTGATTCCTTGTCGGTGTCGAGGACCAGGATCGTGTCTGGATCCAGCAGCGACCGTTCGCCCGCGCTCTCATCGGACTCAGCGTCGGTGTCGGTGTCGGTGTCGAGGTTGTCCCAGTCGTCGGGGTACTCGGTCAGGATTGCCCCTGCCACCGCCATGGGCACGATGTCTTCCCACTTTTCCGGTTCGTCGGTGACCACGACGACGGGCCGGCCGGTGACGCAGGAACGCAGAGCGACTTGCCGAAGTAGCAGGGAGTTCTGGCACAGCACGGTGATGGGACTGACCAGGGGCAGGTGCACTGCGGTGTGGTCGCGGGGGTCGCCGATTGCCCCGATCAGGGGTCCGGCCGGACCGAAGGGCACCACGGGGCCCTCAGCCGGCAGTGCGGTCGTCGGCGGCGGGGTGTCGCAGGGCAAGTACCCGACGCGGAACTGCTGCCACATCAGAGCTTGGACCCCGTAGAGCGGTCCCAGCCGTGACACCGGCGGGGCGGGCGTGCGGGCATCGGTGCGGTAGCGGACCAGCGCGCCGATGCGCGGCCGGTTCCCATTGGTGCCCGGGGTGATGCGGATCAGGGTGGTGACCTCACGCGAGAGCGGCCAGGTCCACCACTGCGGGCTGTCGACACCGATGTGGCCGGGATCGGCGTAGTAGACCCCGGTGTAGCTGTTGGTGCTTTCCAGGTACGACCAGTGGTCGGTGGTGGGCTCTTCGGCGTGCAGTCGGGCGTTGACCGCGTCGATGGTGGCCGCGGTGGCCGGCCTGGCGTCGATTCCGGAGCTGGCCAACGCGTCGGCCACGCGCAGGCAGGTCGCTGCCGCGACGCGTTGAGGCGACTGCGCGTCGCTGCCTCGCCGGTCGATGGCGCCCATGTTGTCGTCGAGCCGGATCCGCGCGACGATCCAGCTGCGGCGCTCGGCCGGGGCGATGGTCGGGCCGGTCAGTTGCTGATACAGCTCTGCGAATCCGCCGGCGGCGCGGTGGCCATCGCTGATCAAATCCACCGACGCGACGTCGACGTCGAGAACTTGCAGTGCGGTGTAGGCCAATTCGGCGACGTCGAGCACGTTGGCGGTGCGCTCTTCGGTGTCGGTGGCCACGGTGGGCGCCATCGGGTCGCTGTGCAGCTCGATCATCACCGAGAGCACTTCGTGTTCGCTGACGACACCGATCGCCACGCCGCTGACGAACACCTCCTCAGCAGCGGTCACTGGAGCCGGGGTCGTGACCCGCCGGCGGCGTAGCCAGGCCCATCCGGTCATGACCCAGTGGGTGGTGGGCACGTGGTAGATCGTGGTGAACGCGACGCTCACCATCACGCCGGGCAGCGCGGCCACCGCCACCGGGTGCAGCCGCCCCAGCGTGGCACTGATCCACGCGAGACCGACCAGTGCACTCAGCACGCTGCGTGGCACCGTGACCCGCACACCCAGGATGGGGGGCTTGGTGAAGCCCGGCGCCGTGTTGGCGGCCCTGGAGTGGCGGCTCATGATTGTGCCTTTCGACGCAGAACGGCCCGGGCGACGATCCCCAGCGCGGCGGCGGCCAGGAATCCCACGAGCGTGTAGGTGGCCACGGTCCGCGGCGTGTAGTCCGGCGGCGGCGGCGGCGGTGCCGGATGGATGATCTTGTTGACCGGGAAGCTCGGTGGCGGGTCGGGAACATTCCAGGTCAGGGCCGCCAGGGGATCGACGACGCCCCACCCGATCGACGGGTCCGGGGTGGTGGGCCCGGCGTGCGCGGTGGCTTTGAGCCGGTTCATCACCTGGTAGGGGTTCAGGTCGGGGTACTTCTGGCGGATCAGCGCCACAACGCCGCTGACATAAGCCGCCGAAAAGGAATTCCCGTAGATCGGCACCAGAATCTGGTCTTGCCCGGGCAGACCGTTGACGAGATGCCCGTCGGGGTAGTTGCCCACGCTGGCGATGTTCTCCCCCGGCGCCGCCACGTCGACCCAGGGCCCTTGCATGGTGAAGCTCGACGGCACTCCGGTGTCGTTGACCGACCCCACCACCAGGACGTCGTCGGCCCACCAGGCCGGGGTGGCGATGGTGACCACGTTGTCCCAGCTGCCCGGGGCCCCGCCCGGCGGCGGCGGATTCTGCCGGCAGTCGCCGCCGGTGTTGCCGGCCGCAGCGACCACCACCGCGTTGCGCTCAGCCACCGCCCAGTGCAGGGCGGCACCCAGTTCGCGATCGTCGAGGTGGCGGACGGCTTTCATGCACGACACCATCGAGATGTTGATGACTGACGCCCCGAGGTTGACCGCATGGACAACGGCGCGGGCCATGGCCCGCAGGTCCATCGCGGTCTGACTGGCATTCGGGTCGTCGCGCCGGCCGGGGTCGGGGTGCTCGAGGGTGTAGTGCTGCGAGGACTGCCGGATGCTGATCACCGTCGCATCGGGGGCGACTCCGACGAAGGCGTCCCCGGGGTGGGGCGCAGCACCGATAATGCCGGCGACCAGAGTTCCGTGACCGTCACAGTCATCGAGCCCGTCGCCATTTTCGGTAACGAAGTCACCACCGGGACGCAGGTTGGGAAGCCGCGGGTTGGGGGCAGCACCGGTGTCGATGATCGCCACCGTCACCCCGGCGCCGTTCGCAAACGGCCGCACTGCGTCGAGATTCATCAGCCGCCACGGCGCCGGCGGATCACCGAACCCCGAATCGGGCAGCACGCCGGGGGTCTGGCAGATGACATTGAGCCGCATTGCCTCCTCGGGCCCGACAACGTCCGCCGGCACAGCGCCGGTATCGACCGCCGGCGGAGTGAGCGCCTGGGCCACCCCGGCCCCCGACGACACCACGGCGATCGCGGTGACAGCACACAGCGCACCGGCCCGTTGAGCCAGTTTCGCCACCGCGCTCACCCGATCCTCAGATCGCGCAGGATGCCGAAAATGCCTGTCAGCCACGCCGACAGCGGATAGATGGCGACCAGCGCCAGGGTCCCCACGATCTCCGAGACGCGCTTGATCTTGGGATTGACCCCCCGCGGGGTCACCACGATCGCGATAAAGACCAGCACACCGACAGCGATCAGCACCGTGGTGATCACGACCACGGGCGTCGAACCCGTGGGCCGGGCCAGCAGGTAGCGTCCCGCGGCACCCAAGATGACCACGGCAGCTCCACCGAACAGGCAGAACGCCTGCAGGCCGTTGGACAGCGTGCGCCCCCACGTGCACAGTGCCACGGTCAGGCACACAGCGACGATCACCTCCACCTTGCGGTGGTAGGAGTTCGGGTCCACCATCCACACCGCGGCCACCGCGGTGACAAGTGCCGCCGCGCCGAGCAGCCCCGTCGTCAATTGCACGGCCCGACTGGCCCGTTGCCGCACGATCGCCAACTCGGCCGCACTGATCTCGCCGCCGGCATCGTCGATCGATTCCCCGTCGGCAGGCACTCTCGGCAGTGCGATCTGGGCGAGGGCCGCAGCGACGTTGGGCGCAACCTGAAGCCCCGTAAGCCCTCCGAGCAGCACCCCAGCGGCGATAGCCGCAGGGGGCAGCGGCGTGTATTCGGTTGCCGCGCAAACCGTTACCACCGTCACCGACACCCCGACCAACGCACTAGTCGCGGCCAGATGCCGGTGCGTGATGAGCAGCGCACAGAGCGCGGCCACGCCGACCGCGGCGGCGGCCACCATGATGTGGGCAGCGCCAGGCATGCCGGTGCGCTGCGACACCGGGATCGCCTGCCCGAGCACGGCCGACGCCGTCAGGCACACCACCGTCCAGGCCGTCGCGGCATCGGGCGCCTCGTAGCGATACGTGGCAGACCAGACCCCCATCATCGCAACCAAGGCACCGAGGAGCCCGGCACCGAACCATCCCCACGAGAACCCGCTGTTGACCCAGGCAATCCACTGCACGACACATCCCGCGATCCCACCGACCGTCAGGCCGATCAGGCCGGCGATGCGGGCCGTGGATTCGTCGAATGGCCGCCCGGCGCCTGCGGCGGCTTCGGCGACGACTTCGATGACGTCTTCGTTGACCTCGCGGTAGCGCTCGGTGGATTGGACGGCCCGCAGCTCCAGCACGGCGCCGTCGCTGATCCCGGCCTCCTGCAGCGACCTCTCGGGCTTGAGCGGCCCGGCGGGCCGCGCCAGCGTCCACTGGCTTCCGCTGGGTGCGGTGATCTCGATGTCTTCAGCAGCCAGCGCATCGACGACGTCGGCGATGTACTCCCCGATCGGCTGGCGCGTAGGCAGCACGAGGTCTTTCTGAATCTCGCCGTACCACACCGCCATTCGCGACAGCGCGGTGATGCTACCGACCGGTGCCATGGGCTTCCCCCCCATCGCGCCGCGTGATCTCATCGCGAATGATGGCTTCCAAGCCGGCAAACGCGTCCGGCTCCTCCTGCAGGCCACCGACGTCGGTGGCGCCCAGGTAGTCCTCGATCGGCCGAATCACCTTGCGGGGCGGCGTCTTGCCTGCCCGTCGCTCGACCTCGCGGACAACGGCTTCTTCAACCCGGGGCAGCAGGTCCTTGGTGTCCAGTTCGGCCACCAGATCCTCCATGGACTTCCGCTGCTCCATCGGGGCGAAATCTGGCGCGCCCACCTGGTCGTCGAAGACAACCATGTCGGGCCTCCGGGGTGCTCGCTCGGTCGTGGTCATGAACTCAAGCCCGTCCTCTCCGGTCAGTCGACGTTCTTGGGGAACATGTCCGACACCGCCGCGGCGATCTCCAGCGCGCGCCGGCGGGTCTTCTTCGACACCAGCTTGAGGTTGATCTCGCGGCCCTCGTGGATGTGGCGGTCGAACGGGGTGATGAAGATCCGTTCGCGGGGGATCTTGCGGGAGAACTGCTCGACGACCTTGTCCACCACGACGTTGGGCCGGCTCGGGTCGGTGTGGTTGACGACCAGGATCAGGCTTTCTAGCAGGTTCTGATATCCGTTGTAGCGCAACCATTCCAGCGTCTGGTCGGTGTCCTGCAGGGCGTCGATCGAGGCGTTAGTGACCACCACGATGGCGCGAGCATCCTGCAGTGCGGCTTGCACCAGCGGCGAGTTCAGTGCGGTCCCGCAGTCGAGGACCACCATCGAGTAGTACTCCCGCAGCAGGCTCATGGTCCTTTCGAAATCCGCGGGCTCGACACCACGTGGACTGCTGGCGAAGTCGGGCTGGCCGAGGACTTCCAGCCGCGACACGGTGTCACTGGAGGTGTGGGCCCGCACGTCGAGGTAGCGGCCCACCGAGGTGTCAGCGACGAGGTCGAGCAGGCTCAGGTTCGTCTCGCGGCCGTGGCGCTCGGTGAGGTTGCCTGAGTCGTTGTCCAGGTCGACGGCGATGACCTTGTCGCCGCGGATCGATGACAGCGTGGAGCCGAGCAGCTTCGCGTTGACCGTTTTCCCGACGCCACCCTTCAAATTGATGACCGCGACGGTAAAGGTTTGCCGAACCGCCTTCGCAGTCCGGTCTTTGAGGCTGATTTCGTACCGTTCGTCTTTGCCAGGGCCGATGTTAATACGGGTGACCTTATGCAACGCGGCACGCCAGCCGTGCTCGGCCGGGACCGACATCCTGCGCACGTCGGTCTTGTCCAGCAGCACCTGGTCGCCGTGCGAGGGCTGCGCGGTGCGCCGCGCGGCGACCAGCGCTCCCCCGGTGTACGTCGGGGATCGGTGCGCTCCACCGGCGGACTCCCGCGACTCCAGCGCGGCCGGCTGACGATGCTGCTGCTGCTGGTAATCGTGCTGGTAGGCGTCGACGGGCGCGCCGTTGCCCGGCGGAAGCCACTGGGCGATGTCTTCCCGCGCGATGACCGAGGTCTGGTCGTTCGTCTCGCTCGGGGCCATCGCCGCCGGCGGGGGCAGGGGAGGCGAGGGGGGCAGCGGAGGCTGGGGGGGCTGCTGAGGGGACTGCGGGGGGGTGGCGTGCGTCGTGGGGGTCTGCGAAAACGCGCCGAGATAAGGGTCGTTGTCGTTGCTCATGCCGAAAACCGTAACACCCTATTCGGCCAAATAACACAGGCACGGTATCGACCCAAAAAATATAGCGACACGGGCAGTTATACCCGTGCCGCTATATTTCTTGCTGGGTGGTGGTCAGCCGAACGACGAGGCGTTGACCGCCTCCTGGTGCTCCTGGTTCTGCGTCGACTGCTCCACCGCGTTGATGTAGTCGGTGAAGGCCATCTGGAAGTTGGCGTGCGCGTGGTTGAGGTTGCGCTGCTCGTTGGCGTACATCTCCGAGGCTTCGCCCTGCCAGGCCGCGACGGCCTTGCCCAGAACCGCCTCGGTCTGCTCGTTGAGCCCCTGCAACGTGCCGCCGTGACCACGCAGCGTCTCGCACGCAGCGTAGATGACCGGGAAATGCCAAACCTGTTCGCTCATGCTGTTACTCCTTGTCTGTGTCGAGTCGAGTGGTGGTCAGAACGCGGCGGCGCCGCTGGCGGACACGATGCTGTGGCCGTCGGAGTCGGTGGCGATGTAGCCCCCGGCCGACTGTCCGACGCGCTCACTGATGCTCTCCAGCTGCTGGGACAGCAGCATCCCGGCCTCGTGCAGGTGCTGGGCCTTGGCCTGAGTGGCCGTGCCGGTCTCGCCGACCAGGCTGGCCTGCAGGCCCTGGACCTCGGCGAGAATCCCGTTGAGCGTGGCCGTCTCGGAGGCGGAGGTCGTGCCGAGCTCGTCGGCGACGGCCTGCTGGACTGCGGTGTCGGTACCCAGAATTGCCATGAAGATTCACCTCTTCCTAGTTGAAGCTTGTGCTTGTTGTGAAGTTGTCCTGCCGACCGGGGTGATCTGCAGGTCTGCGGTCGTCTCACGGGTCATACCTTCTGACGAGGAAGGCCCCGCGCCTAAGGCGACCAAGCGACGCGGACTTACAGCGATTCGTCTACCACCAGCCAAAACGATCCTCCGGCCATTCGCAAGAGGACCCCCGGCGCACCCCCCTTCCCCCGCTGACCTGCCAAAAGTGCCCCATCATTCTTCGAACACCTCAAACCCCAGGGTGGCCACGACCGGCTCTTCGTGCACGATCATCTCGTCGAGGGTGATCACCGATCCCTGATCGCGGTGGGCGCCCGCCAGCGGCCCCATCATCCCGGTCCCGCTACCCACGGCACTGCTGCCACCGCCGGCGCTGGCACTGGTGCTGACCATCTGTTCGACCGACGCCGTTGCGGGCGCCGGTGCGGGCTGGCTCCAGCCTGCGGGTGCCCGCAGTGCGGTCGATCCAGCGGAGTGCGACGACGCGAGCATCCCGGCCCCGCTGTAGCCACCTCCGCCGGAGCCCACCGCGCTGGTCCCATAGCCCCCGAGTTGATCGGCGGACCCGAAGTGCGACATCAGATCGCCGGGCGAGATGCCTTGCTTGGCGAGGTCGCCTCCGCCCATCTGAGAGAACAGTTGGCTGATCTGTTGCATCGGCTGGGATGCCATCTGCGTCAACTGCTGCGGCCCCTGGGTCAGCATCTGGCCCATCTGCTGGGGAACCTGCGCGGCCATCTGCGGGGCCTGGCTTGCCATCTGCATCATCTGTGAGGCATCCGCCGAACCGGCTTGTGCCCCTTCCCGTCCGGCGCTGCCCGCCAGGTTGGCGGCCGTGCCGGCGAGCTGGGTGGCCTGCTGGACCCTGCCCTTGACTGCGCCGGCGGCGCCCATTGCCGTCACCTCGGCCAGCAGCGCTTCGCGGGCCGCGGTCATCGGCAGCTGCGCGGCGGTGGCGGCCAGGATCGCCGACAGCCCCGCCTCAGGGGCCCCCGGGGCGGCCATGATGCTCGGCGCCGGCATGAACGGAACGAACGTCGTGTTGGCCGTACTGCCAGCCAAGTAGCCGTCCATGGCGCTCGCAGCCCGATTCCACAGCACCACAAAGTAATCGAACTCGTTGACGGCGATCGGCGCAGTGTTGCACCCCATGAAGTTGGTCGCCTCCAGCACCGCATGGGTGATGTGATTGTCGGCGATCTCCGCCAGTGTGGGGGTTTCAGCGACTGCGGTGGCGTAGGTGGCGGCTTGCGCGCCGGCAGCAAGGGCACGTTCCTCGGCCTGAAAGATCAGGGCCATCATCCAGGCCAGATACGGCTCGAACGCTGCCTGAGCCTGAGACGATGCCATTCCCTGCCATGCGGCTGACACTGCGGCGATCTCAGTGCGCAGCAGCATCATTGCGGCCGTGAAGTCCAATGCCAGTGCCTGCCAGCCCAGTTCGGCTTGCAGATACGGCTCAGCTCCAGCACCAGCGATCATCCGCCCGGTGTTGGCTTCGGGCGGCATTCCATGCCATTCCATGTGCTGGCTCTACGTTCCCGATCGGGACAAGCGTCGCCGGTCAGATAACGCGGGCGGCGCCGGCAGCGTCAACAGCGTTGTAGGCCATCCCGACGGCAGTCATGCCCTCGGCGGCCATCCCGAGCATGGCAGCCCCTGCGGCCGAGGCGACCCCGAAATTCATGCCCTCCATGCTGAACAGGGGCGCCGCCATCACCGAAACGGTGTCCACACCGGACGGCAGCAGCGCCGACACCACCGGTGTAGCGGCGCAGGTCGCCGCGGCCTGCTGGGCGGTGATACCGGTCAGCGCCGCTCCGCCAGCCAAGAGCGCCTCAGGCATAACTTGCAACATGTTCGTGTCCTCCCATGATCCCGAACGTTTGATGAAGCCTGACACTTCCACCACAGCTCTTCAAGAGCACCCTAGGTGGCTGGTGTCGAACGGCCATTGTGGGGGCGCTGGTTGACCGGTCGGGCTATTGGGCGATGCTCGTGTGGTCGTGAGCGGTTCCTAGCTCA